>NZ_AQXH01000001.1:1500000-1665960 GCF_000375465.1 Balneola vulgaris DSM 17893 | reverse complement strand
AATTCCAACGGCGGAGATGGTTGGAGGCGTTTAGTTTTATCTTTTTATAACCACTTTACTCTTTTGCTCTCGTTCCCAACGTCCCCCGTTGGGAACGCATTCTAGAAGCTCCAGCTTCGCAAGTAGCGATGTAATTTCTTTCATTTATCCAAACAACCAAAAACGACGTCATCCTGAACAGCGGAGCGAAGTGAAGCGTGATTCAGGATCTTAAGATGGCTATGATTGTGTGAAAGGCTTGTTGGATGAAGCGTTGCTTTAGATTCTTGCAGCGCAAAAAGGATTTCCTTACAGATCCTGAATCAAGCTCAGGATGACCACTTTTGAAGTGTTGATCGCGGCATTAAGTGGATTGTTTACCTCATGCTATTATCCCGCAAGATCCTTCACCGCCTATTGGCGGAGCAGGATGACCATTTAATTTTAAGTTGAGTCTTGTAATATGCTCTGTTACGTCTCTTCGAGAGAGGTGTGAACTAGAAAGGAAGGTCGTCGTCCATGTTATCGAAGCTTTCCGATTCAATAGTAAAGCCTTCAGCACTTGGAGGTGGTGGCGTTGAAGCGTTTTGCTCACCCGTTCCATGTTCCACTTTCCACGCTTTAACATCGGTGTACCAGTTTCCTTTATACTCTCTACTTTGAATGTCGACAGAAACGGTTACAGTAGCTCCTTTTTCAACGGCTTGAGTGTCAATATTTTCGCCCCATTGCGTGATACAAACTTTTTTGGGGTATTTACCGGGCATTTCCAGAATAAAATCTCTTTTTCTCCAAGTTCCGTTTTTTCCTTGTCCGGATTGTTCTTGGAGAATGTCTGCTACTTTGCCTTGTAATTTTATATCCATGATATGTCTAATTGATTGACCTCAAAGATAGACAGAGCTGCCAACAATATCGAATCTGCTTTCAAGCTTTAAGCGGTGATGCTTAGGCTTTTTTCATGCGTTTTAAATAATACTGGTCGAGTGCTTTGGAGATCGAAATGGTTAAGCTATAAGGGATAGCGTAGGTTAAAACGGTAATCACAGTGAGTAATCCCCATTTGCCAATTTCATAACCATAAATGCTTGTAAGGATGATGGAAAAACAAATCCAAGTCATTAGAAATGCTAAACCAATACGATTGGGCCAAGTCTTGATAAATCTATTTTTCATATTGCTCTCTCATTCGTTCGTTGATGTTTAATCGTGGTGTTCTTGATGACACTCTTAAATGCCTGTAGTTCTTACTTTTATCTACAGTTTTTGTTCTGAAATTCGTTCGTTTAGTCCTTAATTCTAATGTTAGCAGAACCAAGTTGTGGTACAAGTTAGAAGCTTCTAAACTTTGTGAACAAAAAAAGAGCGACCCCATTGGAATCGCTCTTTAAAAGGTTATAAGAACAGTTTTTCTACCCTTTCATACGGCTAAAACTTAAGGCCGAAATCATCCAATTTGGGAGATTCTTTTTGGGATCTCGTTTCGTCATATCCACAAACCAGCCAAATTTCTTCATAATGGGCACTTTATGTGTTTCCACGAATTCGATGAGTGTACCATCGGGATCTTCGATATAAGTAAAACGGCCTGCCGCTTCACCCATGTCGAAGCTTTCGGCACTATCTACGGTGAAGGGGAAGCCTTTGGCTACGCATTCGCGCTTTAGTGCATCCATGCCTTGAACATCAAAGCAAAGATGGATAAACCCTAAGTCGCCCCAATAGCGGTCTTCAAAAATCTTACGGGGCTTACGGCGACCGTCTAGTGATTGTACCAACTCAATTTCAGTAGGACCAAATAGCTTGCTGAAACCACCCGTTCTAGTTGCAGAGTGGCGAAGCAGTACGCGGCGACATTTGGTTTGGCCCGAAGGGAGTCCATCAAAATCTTCGAAAATACCTTCCTCATCATACACTACTTCATCATAGCCAAGTACATCAGAATATAGAGTTCGAGCTTTGTCTATATCAGAAGAGCCAATAATAGCCCCCGATACTCCACCTGTTGAGCGGCGTTCTTTAGTTTTGAACCAATCGAGCCCTTTCACCACATTAAAGATGTTGCCATTAAGGTCTTCCACAAAGAAGTTGAGATCGCCAGCAGGGTTCTTTCTTAAGGATGTGAGCACTTTTAAACCGGCCGCATTGAATTCCTGATAGGTCTGTTCTACATCAATAGATTTAATTTTAGCACAGTTGATACCTAGATCACCCAGTTGAAGTTCGAACTCTGCAGCTACAGGAGTACGGCTTGTATATTGCCAAATTTCAAAGCCACCGCCACCTCGCATACTCATGGTTAAAATAGCCGTTCTATCGTGAGGTTTACCTCCGGTATAGGGAAGCATAAGGTCGGCCGTAGCCGAGTCTTCAAAAACTTTGATATCCATTCCAAAATAACGGCGATACCACTCGGTAGCCTCATGAACATCCGGGTTACCGATGCCTATTTGTTGAATCCCAGCTATTACTTTTTCCATAGTGTTTGAATTGATAAATGTTGATGAAGTAGAATGGCTTATAAACTACGAAGAAATTCTTTGAAGGCCGAGGTATTGTAATGAGCCATGCCTTTTCGTTCAGTCACAATATTTCCTTCTGGCGAAATCACATAAGTGGTTGGCACAACAGTTGAACTATACACCCCTGGCTTGGTTCCATTCAGGAAATAGACAGGCATATTGTACTCGTTGCGAGCTATATACCGTCGGGCTTTCTCGTGGTCTTCATCTAATGAAACCATGACAAAAACGATATCTTGCTCGGCACTCATCGACTGATATAGCTTTTCAATATTGGGCATTTCGGCAATGCAAGGTGGGCACCAAGTGGCCCAGAAATTCAGAAATATGGTTTTGCCTTCAAAGGCTTGCAGAGAAGCTGACTCGCCATCGAGGGTCAATAACGGCATATTATATCGAGCTTTTCTGCTATTTGAATCCGTTTGTTCGATATCAGGTTTCATGAGGCCCGTCCATAATAACACTCGCTGTAAGCGTCCAATTACGGGCACATGTAAGCCGGTGGTGTATAGGATGAGAATGATGCTTATGATCACACCCCACTCGATGAGCTCTCGCTTAAACGGCTTTTTGGGTTTAGTTGAAGTAGATGAATCGGAGTTCAAAACAGAAGTTTAGTCATAAAAAAAGCCCCAATGGATGGGGCTTTAAGGTACGTAATATTTGTTTAGTTGTAGGAGAGATTAAGTTCTACTCTACGGTTTCGAATGCGCCCTTCGGCCGTTTCATTTGTGGTAAGAGGTTGAGTTTCTCCATAGCCAATGGCCTTAATGCGATCGGCGCTTATGCCCCCTTTCACTAAATAGGTCTTTACCGCTTCAGCACGCAATTGCGACAGTTGTAAGTTATAACCATCATTCCCACGGTTATCGGTATGACCTTCTATACTCAATCGAAGGTTTTCATCTTCTTTCATGATATCAATGAGTACATCAAGGTCATCAAGAGAGGTAGCATCAATTTGTGATGAATTGGTGGCAAAGAGGAGGTTGTTGAAAATTACATCCAACTTACGGCGCACTTCAACATCAACATCAGGGCAGCCTTTGTTGGGCTTTGAGCCTTGAAGGGTTGGGCATGCGTCTTCTTTGTCGATGATGCCATCGTTATCGGAATCCGGACATCCACCAAATTTTGAGGTGCCTGCAAAAGCGGGGCATAAATCCACAGAGTTTTTAATACCGTCGCCGTCATCGTCAGGGCAACCTTCGGTGCTTTCCGGTCCTTTAATTTGCGGACATACATCACGGGTATCAGGGATTTTATCACCATCGGAATCGGCGCATCCACCAAACTCTGCGAGTCCTGCGATATTCGGGCACTGATCTTTATTGTCTGGGATGAAATCGCCATCTCTATCATTACAACCATTAAACTGGGCGGTACCAGCTATGGTAGGGCAATCATCTTTGCTGTTGATGATACCATCTCCATCATCATCTGGGCATCCGTTCGTTTGAGCGCTTCCAGCCAGCGTTGGACAGGCGTCTACTTTGTCTTTTACGCCATCCTTGTCAGCGTCTTTAGCACCCGTAAGTCTAAACTTTAGTCCAACCGAATGAATAAGGAAGTCGTCATGATCACGATCATCAACAAAAGGTCCTTCGCCGGCATATTTAACCCCGTCGATGTAATCGTTGAAAGTTCGGTTATAGGTCGACTTGAACACTAAAACAGCGCCATCCGATAGTGGGATATCAAAACCAGCTACAAGAGGGACTTGAAACGAGACATTATCGTCAACGTCTTCAGAACCGCCGGTGAAGTATGTGGCTCCAGCACCTGCGCCTATAAATGGCTGAAGAGGAGCGTCTTTTCGAAAGATGATATCATTCGCAAAATTGAACTGCAGGTTTAAATTATTAGCAAAAAAGTATTTTCTGAAGGTCTCAGGTGGGTAGTCGTTATCGAGTGAACCAAAGTCGAAGGTGTAATTTATATCGAAGGAGTTATTCAGAAAGAAATGAAGCCCAAATCCACCTGAAAGGTCTTTAGCTACATCAAATTGCATCATTTCATTGGCATAATCGCCGTCGTATTGATGGTGCCCTACATTTAGAGACATCCAAACTTTCTCATCTTGAGTTTGAGCGTTAAGCGGAGTGAGGGGAATCAACAATAGGCTGAGTAATAGTATCCATCCATGTTTCATAATCTGTCCTATAAGTTTAGAATTGTCGATTGAATCCAAAATGTGCATCAAAGTTCCCGTTGATGCTAATTAGGATGTAGTAACCTTTAATGATTAGAAGGGTTTAAGGAATTATCGGAAGATTAACAGATCACTAAAACAGATGAGAAAGGTGGGAAATAAAAAAGCCCTACTCGAAATGAGTAAGGCTTTTAAATACTTGAATGCAGAGCTAATTAATTATAACTCAAAGTTAATTCAACTCTACGGTTCCTCGTTTTACCATCTTTTGAGGTATTAGAGGCGATAGGCTTCGTTTCGCCATATCCTTCGGTTTCAATGCGCGAAGAATCAATTCCTTTTGAAACAAGGTATTGCTTTACCGCATTAGCTCTATCAATAGACAGTTGCATGTTGTACTCTTTAGTATCTCTACTGTCGGCATGACCTGCAAGGTGCAAATTCAATTCTTTATCATCTTCTAGAATGGTATAAAGCTTATCTAGCGATTCCATTGAAGACTCATGAATTTGAGCTTTATCAGTTGCGAAATAAATGTTATTGAAAATCAGATTTACTTCTTTTTCAATCTCAGCTTTAACGGCTGGGCATCCTTCATTCTGCATGGTCCCTTTTGTATTTGGGCATGCGTCTACTGCGTTACGAACTTTGTCGCCATCACTATCTGGACATCCGTTGGTTGCAACAGTTCCAGCTACGTTAGGACATTGGTCCGCTTTATCCGACACACCATCGTTGTCGCTATCCATACATCCGTTAAACTCTTTCGAGCCAGCAATGTTTGGGCATTGGTCTTCATAGTTAGCAAGACCATCGGCATCAGTATCAGGACATCCTTGAAATTCAACAAGTCCTGCTTGGTTTGGACATCTGTCTTCAGAATCAATTACAGTGTCACCATCTCTGTCTGGACATCCATTAGTTGCAATAGTTCCCATAACTGTTGGGCATGCATCTTCTGAATCACGGATTCCATCTTTGTCAGAATCTTCAACTTTCCCTAAACGGAATTTTAGTCCAATTGTGTGAATTAAAACATCATCGTGGCTCTGATCATCATAGTCATAACCATCAATACCATCTTCGAACGTACGGTTGTATACCGATTTAGCAGTGAATGATACATTATCACTTAGTGGGATATCAAAACCGGCACCAAATGGAATGGTAACAGTACTTACAGCAGGCGAGTTGTTAGGTACAGATCCTTTCTCGAACCATGCATATCCTAAACCACCTAATAAGAATGGCTGAATAGCTGCGTCTTCTTCAACGATATAACCGTTGGCAAATTTATACTCAGCAGTAATATTGGTGTTAATCATATACTTACTGAATTGAGCGGTAAACTCGTTATCTACACGTCCTAAATAAAGACCCGCATTTAAGTCGAATGAAGGACTTAAATAACGATCGATAGCAATACCGCCACCCATGTCTTTTGGTATGTTGAATTTACCCATTTCAGTATAACCATCTGCGTCAATCTCATTGTGACTGAGGAAGATGCTTATCCAGGTTTTATCTTCAATTGTTTGTGCTTGTGTTGTGTCTGGCATTGTCATTGTTCCACAAAGAACAATGAAGCAAGCCGCTAATATCTTCTTTAACATTTATCTATTGTTTAAAGGTTAATGAACCGTCGCTCGGTTCCTCTCTCGTTAGTATTTCTATTATACATAAAGGGTTGTGACGGCTATTGTTCCGAGAAACCTTAATTTTTTAAGAATAAATGAGGTTTTTGCTCGTTTGGAGGGAGTTTTTTAGGAAAAAGAGAGAAAAACGAGTGATTTAGAAGGGAGAAACCCCCTAGAAGTACTAGAGGGTTTGAATAAATAACACGGCGTATTTAAAGAAAGGAGCTGATATCTGAAAGAGGTTTTTTTGTGATATCAGGTACTTCAACCCCATCAGCGGGATAGCCAACCACAAGTAGAAGGAAAGCCTTTTCGTTGGAAGGGCGCTCCATAATTTCATTTAAGAAACCCATTGGGCTAGGCGTATGAGTAAGCGTTGCAAGCCCGGCATTATGCAGTGCTGTAATTAACATACCAGTGGCTATTCCAACCGACTCTTTCACATAATAGTTTTTCTCTTTATTACCCTCTTCGTCTAGTTGGTAGCTTTGGGCAAAAATGCCAATGAGGTACGGAGCCGTTTCTAGAAAAGGCTTGTTTTCATCGGTATTAAACTTAGCGAGATCATCGAGCCAGTCTTGAGGTGCGCGACGATGATAAAACTCATGTTCTTCATCTTCGGCTGCTTCACGGATTTTCTTCTTTATATCCGCGCTTTCAACAACGGCAAAATGCCACGGCTGTTTGTTGGCTCCATTTGGGGCGGTGCCAGCGGCTAATAAACAGTTTTCGATTATTTCGCGTGGAACTGATCGGTCTGAAAACTCACGAACCGTTCGGCGCCTGCATAAATCTTCATAAAAACTTTTCGCGCGTTCTTTCATTTCCTCCACAGGATACTCTTGGTATGCTGTATGAGGTACAAATTTGTGTGACTTCATAGTTCGTGTGTGTAATCTATCTACTTTGTGAATTATAGCTTAATGGTACTGAATATTGACTATAAAAGGCACGCCATTCTTGAAGTTCATGTAAGCGTTCTTGGTATCTGGCTCTAAGGGGAAGCGCCTCTAACTCTATCAACCATTCATCGGCCAATTCAAACTCTCCTAAATAGATGAGTTGATCTATTATTTGTTCGTAGATATCAAACCAATCCGTATGCAATGAATCTTGAAGGAGTAAAGTGGCTAGCTCTACTAAATATGGATGCTGTGCTAACTCAATGGCTTTGGCGGCGAGCAATAACCTATTTGGTGTATTAAGACTTGGAATGACCTCCAGACTCGGTAATTCGTTATGATATCTGGCCTTCGCGAATGCTGTTGCATTGAGTGAGTCGCTGCGCAGCATGGTTGAATATTTGAAGTTCCGCGCTTTGGTAGCGGCTAACTTCGGCTCAAGCGCAGTGTATATTTTTTGAGCTTCATTATAGTTAGCAGCCAAGGTATAAGTATCGCCAAGCAGCAATTGAAGAGTATAAAGGCTGTCTGTGCTGCTCCCATCATATTCATAAAAGATGGAAGCGTATCGTTGAGCTCGTAACTGTTGAACAACCCATTCTCTTTTGAATAAGGCATTGGTCGAGTTTTCAGCATATAGCTCTTCAATGAGTTTTTGACTGGTTGTGGTATCCTCATTGATAACTGCTAATTGGTATCGATCCCATAGCTGAAGTTCTTTGGGGATGGAATGCGGACAGTTTCTTTGGAAGAGTGAACGCTGGCTGAAAATGAACTCGGATATCTGCACATCTACCGAATCAATTTTGATGGGTGGTAAGGTATTTCGCCATTCTGTAATTAATGAATCTAATGGCTTGTTGTAGGCCGATTCAAAATCAGTAGCAGGGTAGGCTTCTTTGAAGTTTTCAGTTGGATATTCTTTCAAAAGGTAAGCCACAAAGGAACCGGCTGTGGTGTAGCTCACGGCTGATGCCGCAGAATAAAAACCAGAGATAGTTAGAGCGGCTTTCATCTGTTCGTTGGTCGGATAGGGAGGATTTGCAGCTATTATCTGATCTAAGGTAGATTGAGGGGATGCATCTTTTGCAACGGCTTCGGCAACCCCTTCAATTAGACCAATGCTATAGCTTCCATTAAACAAATCGTTGCCAAATTGTTTGCTCAACACATGAACTAACTCATGTTTAAGTACGCCTTCCAATTGTTGTTTTGCTATGTGAAGCTGGTCTTGCTGTAACCAAATAGGTACATAGCTAGTGAATTTTGCCCCCGTTAACCGTTTCTTTTGCCAAGCATGAGCATATAAATAGCTTTCAATCTTTCGTTCTTCAGGCCATGCTATCTCTAGTGCAGTAATTACCTGTTGAAAATGAAATTCATGCCGTGCTGCCCAATACGCAACTTCTTCTGCTGAATAGGTATCCTCTTCAAAATAGAGATCAAAGTGCTCGGTTGAGAAATGATTTGATAATTGTTCTTGTAAGCTTTCATTGGGAGTGATGATGCCCTGCTCACTAAAGTTGAGATAGCAAAATTGAAGTGCAAAGAGGGCTAGGAAAGTAATGGCCGTATTAATTTTGGAAGTATTCCAACCTGGGATGAACCAAAAGAGGAGTGCCCAAAGAAAGGTGGTAGTTCTGTAGAATAGTAGTGATTCTCCCACCACGATGGCTTCATCATAAATAGGTCCTGGCCACCAACCCCAAACGTGATTAAAGAAATACACTTGAGGAAGAGTTATGAATTCTAGGTAGAGCTCAAGTAGTGCGATAAAGCTAAGAATGACGCAGGTGATTAAGAAGGACCGTTTTAGCTGAAAGCTCTGTATCAATCGAGCTAATGCAAACCCAAATAGAATGGATGGCAACGGTAACAGCAGCCAGAGCGCAAAGCCATCAAATGATAAGCATCCAGCAAAAAGGCTGAATAAAAAGGGAGCCAAGCCTATAGCATAAATGTGAGCAACGGTCTTTGTTAGGTGTTTAAATTCATTTTTATGGGAGGTGTTGCTTCCGCGATAAGCGGCATAAAAGCAGCCAAGGATGGCGGCTACAAAAGCGGATTCAAAATGAAAATCTTTAAGTAGTGGGATAAATAGAAAAAGGAACCCAATACCACCAAAAAAAAGATAAGGTCTGATTTTCTTGATCATAGTTTCTACTTAATTGCTGCCCAGTATATCCAATACATAAGCACGAATTGCAATGGTAAACGAAGGAAGGTAAGAACAGTATAGAGTGAAAATGGATCTTTCTGATAGCCCTTGATAAACATTTCAATATTTGCAGGAAATACGGCTACGAGTAAAAGGATGAGTCCCCAACCAGCAAACTCTCGAGTAAAAGGCATGAGTACTCCTAATCCACCAAGGATTTCAAAAACACCACTCCAGAATACCATGGCTTTATGATTGGGGATATACTCGGGCATAATTCGAATGAAAAAGTCCGGGTTAATGAAATGATATATCCCAATAGCTATGAATATGCATCCAATGAGGATTGATTGTGAAGCTGGTGTAAGCAGTGTGTTCATCATAGAGATAGGGTAAACAGTTCAGCAATTATATCCAATGAAGAAGCATAAAAAAAGCCCACTGCTTTTGAAACAGTGGGCTTCGATAAGATTGATTACTTAACGACTTAGGAAACAGGTGTGCTGGATTCCATCGTCTTTTTAACAAGCTTACTATTGTAGAAATACAGTAGTCCCATCGCGATTCCCCATTGTACAATGATGGTAGCAACCGAGAAGGAGCTCAATGGGTTGTACCAGCTATCCGGTGCGTATGATGTCACACTTAGGTAAATCCACCACCCTAGTAAAGTGATAACCTCAACAGGTACTACATACTTGATGATAATTTCCCACCACTTGCCTAGCGAATGACTTTGCTCGCCGTTGTTCACAATTTCGGTAGCAAACTTCTTTGGTCCGAATTTGATAACAGCAAACGACATAAATGCACCAGAAACCATCAGGCCAACCGACCAAACGAAATCTTGGTTTGCTAAAATCTCAGTAGATAGTGCTGAAGGCATTCCTAATAAAAAGCCGGTTACACATATACCAATGGTCGCTTTCTTTCTTGAAACACCCATATCCACAAATACACGGCTAGCAAGCTCAATCATTGAGATAAGGGAGCTAAAGGCCGCAAAGGTTAATCCTAAGAAGAATAGGATTCCGAAGATCGAACCACCCGCCATTTCATTAAAGAGCTGTGGCATCCAAATAAAGGTTAGTCCCGTTGATGCAGGCCCAGATGTCTTCATAACCTCAAGGATTTCACCATTACTCATGGTATTTCCGAGCGTACCAAATACGGTAGCAAAAATAGTCATGGCCGCTAAAATAGATACCATGTTATTACCAATACCTGTTTGGAAGGCACTAATGGTAATATCATCTTTAGAGCGCATATAGGCACCATAAGACAGAATTAAACCCCAAGCAGCACCGGTATCCCAAGCATTTTGAGTTAGTGCTTCAAGCCAAAGTTGCGGTTCCGTTAAGGATGACCAGTCTGGAGTGAATAAATAGGTAAGTCCAACACCACTACCCGGTAAAGTAACGGCACGGATAAGAGAAATAACTACAATAAGTAGTAAGGCGGGAATGAGGAGCTTGTTGATTTTTTCGATGGATGAAATCCCTTTCATCACGATAAAACCACCACCTAACATCATTAGGGCGTGAAATACAGAAGGCAACATGGAATCTTGGAAACCGTTCCAAACCATATTGGCTTCTTGTAAACTGGCGGGCATGGTTGCCGTCACAGATTCAATTAAATAGAAAAGCGACCATCCGGCAACTACACTATAATAGAACATGATGGCGGTAGCTACGAAGCCTATAAAGGCTCCCATCCAACCAAATTTAGAACCAACAAGTTTAACAAAAGATCCTACTACACCTTTACGTCCGTTTCGGCCAATACCATATTCGGCAATGATAAGTGGGATCGAAAAGAGGAAGAGACAACATAACCAAGCAATAAGAAATGCTCCGGCGCCCTCCTCACCACCATTTTGTGCAGCAATTCTAGGAAATCTCCAAATGTTACCGGTACCAACAGCGATACCCAGCACACTTAAGATCATTCCAAGTTTAGATGAAAACAGGTTATTACTCCCTTTTTCAGAACTCATAAATAATATTTTTCAGTAAAAATTTAATTGTCGATTTACAGCATAAGAGCGCCAAATAACGATTATATGAGGCAGATTCAAATTATAGGCCAGATTATTACGTGTTTTAAAGACTTTTCGCCCTGCTTCTTTGCATGTATCTATAGGAATAGCCACTTACAGAAAACAGCCTACAATCCTTACATAAAACCGTAAACAAGCCAATAGTTTCAATTTTTAATTCTTGTAAACAAAAGAGGTGCTTTTTGGATATCTGTGTTGGGGGAACTATTCTCGCAAGGATTAGGGAATTACTAACAAAGCGAGGATAAAAATATGAAGACAAAAAAAGTTACTACAGTTTGGAAGAAAACGTCTTGGTTGTTGATGATACTTCCATTGATGTTTACTTCTGTTGAGGCACAGAAAAGATCTCTACCTGCGGATACATCCATTGTTAAAACAGACAAAGTAATGGTGAAGGGAAAAGAGATATCATACAAAGTTACGGTGGGTACTCAGCCCGTGTATGGAGAAGATGGGGAAGCCGATGCGGCCTTGTTCTACACCTATTACGAACGTACCGATGTAAAGAACAAAGAAAAGAGACCGATCTTTATCTCCTTTAATGGTGGACCTGGAGCGGGATCACTTTGGATGCACTTGGGATATACTAGCCCAAAACGATTAGTAATTGATGATGAGGGCTATCCCGTGCAGCCATACGGAATCCAAGACAATCCGCACTCTATTATAGATGTGGCTGATATCGTATATGTGAATCCGGTGAATACAGGTTTTTCGCGCATCTTAAACGATGGTAAGCCAGAGCAATTTTTTGGGGTGAATGAAGACCTAGCCTACTTGGCTGATTGGATTGATACTTTTATCTCACGGAATGAAAGATGGAGGTCGCCGAAATACCTTATTGGTGAAAGTTATGGAACTCCACGAGTTTCAGGATTGGCGGGTCAGCTTCAAGGGCGCCATTGGATGTTCTTAAACGGTGTGATCTTAGTATCTCCAACAGGTCTTGGCTTGAACCCTGCAGGCCCTGTTCCGATGTCATCCATTTTGAAAGTGCCATACTACACCGCAGCGGCTTGGTATCATAAGCAACTACCTAGTGATCTACAGAGCAAAGATTTGGATGAACTTTTACCTATGGTGGAAGACTTTACACTAGATGAGTTATTGCCAGCGCTATCAAGGGGAGGGTTCGTTGAAGATGCCGACAAAAATTCCATCGCCAGAAAATTAGCCCGATATATAGGCCTTAGCGAAGACTTTGTATTGGATTATAATTTGGAAGTACCTGCCTCTGCTTTTTGGAAAGAGCTAATGAGAGATGAAGGCTATACGATTGGCCGTTTAGATTCTAGATATACCGGTATCGATAAAACAGACGGTGGTGATAGTTACGATTACCCGGCTGAATATTCATCTTGGAAGCATTCATTCACTCCAGCCATCAACCATTACGTGCAAGATGTGCTAGGTTTTAAAACAGACTTGCAGTATTACGTGTCGGGGCCAGTAAGACCATGGAATAGAGACGGTAACCAAACCGGTGAGATGCTTCGAAAGGCTATGGCAGAAAACCCATACCTGAAAGTATTGGTGCAGTCAGGATACTATGATGGAGCTACCGATTATTTTTCAGCTAAATATACGATGTGGAATCTCGACCCAAGTGGCAAAATGCGAGATCGCTTTAAGTTTGAAGGCTATAGAAGCGGGCATATGATGTATTTAAGAACAGAAGATTTAGCTACATCGAATGAACACATTCGTGAATTCATCAAAAATTCACTACCAGCAGAAGGAGTTCCAGCTCGATATAAATAAGTAAAATTGCGACGGTTATTTGAAGCACTCATCGGACTACGGTGAGTGCTTTTTTTATGGAGCTTGTTGAGCGTAAAAATTGAGGAAGAATACTCGCCTATATTTTCAGTGCCTACAAACTTTGACACACACGGCAATTAAAGTGCTCTTAGTAATAACTCCCATAAAAATTAGCTCTTAAAGGTTTAAAGGGCGTTCAATTTGCTTTACTTCTTTTAACAGAAGGGCCGTTGATTAAAAATATTTTTGTGAGATTTTGCACAACGCCTTTTCAGAGGCGAGAAGAGTTCGGTTTAAAGTCAACCAAATTGTTCGTTTAAAAGTGAAATTATTAGGGAAAAATATAGGGTCTATCACCCCACTTCAACTCGCGGACTTCTGGTTTATTGTTTGAGCCGGATAGAAAAATAGTTGCTGATCTAAAAAAGCAGCTCAGGGAAACGGAAAAGTAGTCTAACAATACTTTTATCGATTTGAACACGAAAAATACTAACACGAGTACAAACTAACTCAGCTAGCCTAGCAATAGGGTGGTCAAAGATTGGTGTATTCGATAAACAACAGGAGTTCTATGAAAAGAGCGATACAATCTCTTTTACTGTGTTTCGTCGCGCTTATAGCAAGCGAAGCAATGGCTCAATCTGGTGTGGTAAGAGGTACCGTAATGGATACCAACGATGAGACCATACCCGGAGTAACCGTAATTATTCAATTGGATGCAAAAACACTAGGGGCTATAACCAATGCCGATGGTGAATATGTATTAAATAGCGTGCCAGCAGGCGTTCCATTAACTGTAACAGCACGAAGTGTTGGCTTCCGCTCGGAAGACAAAAATATTCAATTATCAGCAGGAGAGGAGTTGCAGCTCGATTTCACACTCTTCCCTAGTACCCTTAACCTCGACGAATTAGTAGTAACTGGTACCGGTGCTGCCGTTGAGCGACAGTCGGTTGGTCATACCATCTCCTCTGTAAAATTCGAGGATGTTGAAAGTGTGGCTTCAAATTCTGTACAAGATGCACTCTTAGGAAAAGTATCTGGGGTTAGCATAAACGGACAGGGTGGTGCTGTAGATCAGGAGCCTAAAATCAGAATTCGTGGTACTTCTAGTTTATCGATGAGTAACCAGCCTATCATCTATGTTGATGGAGTTCGCGTTGCTGGAGCCGGAGGATTTGCACCGGGCGTAAATGCCGATATTGGGGCGCCTTCAGGGCTCGGTAATATCAATTTTGATTCTATTGAACGAGTTGAGATCCTAAAAGGACCAGCAGCCGCAACCTTATATGGTTCGCAAGCAAATGCAGGGGTAATTCAGATTTTCACCAAGCAAGGTAGCCAAGAATCAGCTCCTCAGTTTGATATCGAATTGAACACTCAGTTCATTCAAATGCCAAACCGATTCAAAGCCAATACTGGTTTTGTTGAGTCTGCTTCAGAGCAACAAAATGTAAAAGACATCTTGGGATTAGAAGTAGATTTTTATGAGCCTTTTGAGTCACCTATTCAATTAATTGACCTCTACGGATTAGGAATGGGACAAGAGATTTCAGGTTCAGTGCAAGGTGGTGGTAAAGGGATGACGTACTTTGCTAACCTTCGCTATACTCATACTGACGGACCTTTCGATCCAAGCCCAAGTAACTTTAATGGCGGCGCCATTGGTGATGCGAATGACCTTTACAAGAAGTTCTTCTTTAACGGGAATTTGAATTTAATTCCATCCAATGATTTTACTCTTAGACTTCAAACCGCTTACACCAACTCAAACACGAGTATCTACGAAAGTGGTATTACAATCTATACTCCAACAAGTACGTCGCGCTATGCAAAGCCTGAACGTGTGGGCCAAGCGAGTCAGTACGATACGTTCGGTATTCCATTCTTCGCAACAGTTCGTGAAGGTACCTATCCTGAAGTAACAGATAACACCAACCAAGGTCGTTTTGTACTTCAAGCAAACTACTTACCCTCTGATGAGGTTTCAATCGATGCATCGATGGGACTTGATTACAGAGATCAGCGTAGTAGAAGATTTGCTCGTTTCCAGTATGCCGTAGATGGTGTAGCACCAACCTCGGATGGTTCGGTAACTATTGGTACTCGTCAGCAGTTAGTATGGAGCTTCGAGAGTAAAGTAAACTGGACGAAAAACTTTAACGAAGATGTGAAGTCCACTTTCGTTGCAGGTTTCCAAGGTTCGCGTGATGAGATTAACTCATCTACAGGATCGGGACAGAATTTCTCAGGACCAGGTCTTGAAGTGTTAGGAGCAACGGCTTCTCAAACGGCATCATCGTCGTTCTTAGAAGTAGTTGATTTAGGAATGTTCGTTCAAGAACAAATTGATTACAAAGATTACCTATATGTAACAGGTGGATTAAGATTGGATGCTAGTAGTGCTTTTGGTGATGAAACCAACTACGCTACCTATCCTAAAGTTTCTGTTTCGTTCTTACCAACAGATGCTTTTGATTTTGAAATTCCAAGTGTATCAACTTTCCGTGTTCGTGGTGCATGGGGACAATCTGGGCAGCAGCCTGGAGCCTTTGACCGCTTCACAACCTATGTACCTGTTAACTCACCCGACGGTGCTGGTGTTGTACCAGGGAACTTAGGGAATCAAGACTTAAAGCCGGAAGTAGCCACTGAGTGGGAAATCGGTTTTGAATTAGGCTTCATGCAAGACCGTGTTGGTTTTGAAGCAACCTACTGGGATCGTGTAGTACAAGACGCTCTTATTGATAGAACCTATGCGCCTTCAGGTGGCTTCACTACTCCACAGTTAACTAATGCTGGTGAGCTGATTGCGAGTGGTTTAGAACTTTCGATTAATGCGGATGTAATTCAAAAGAAAGATTTCCAGTTGAATGTATTTGCGAATGCAGCGTATCTGTACGAGCAAGTGAATTCATTAGGTGGAGCGCCGCCAATTAAGATTGATGCGACTTATGTACGTGACAGAATGTACATCAAGGAAGGGTATGCGCCAGCTTCTTACTTTGGTGCAATGCTTCCATCCGGAGTTGCTTTCCCATTTGATACCAACCAAGATGGTATTCCTGATAGCCAAGCAGAACTCGAAGCGTACTTCGCTGGTCCGGTAAACCCAAGTGATTTCAACTCGGCAGTAATGGTAGCTGGCGAAGATGGCCAAGCACTACCAGGGGGTTCTAGTTACTTAGATCACTATCTCGGTAAGCCAACGCCAGATTGGGAAGGTTCATTTGGTTTCATGGCTAGCTTGCCTAAAAACTTCTCAGTAAGCACGCGTTTCCAGTATGCAGCGGGTAACTACTACCACCATAACTTAACAGGGGCATTCAGAAGAACGAACTCAGGTATCGGTAGAAACTTCATGAAATCTACAGAGCTTGAAGCCATTCTAAAGAACCCCGCAAGTACTACTCAGCAGCGAATTGACGCGGGTAGAAAATGGGTAACAGAAATTTTAGCACTGTCGCCATTTGATGGCTTGAATGAAATTGAGAAAGCGGATTACATCCGTTGGAGCAATTTGAGCATTTCTTATGCGGTGCCAAAAGAGACTTTAGAAAAACTAGGAGTTAAAAGTGCTTCTATTACCGCAACAGGTAATAACTTAGCTCTTTGGTCTAAATACAGTGGCGTTGACCCACTTGCTACCGGTGAAGCAAGCCGTGGTGGTGGAGCTTCTCTACGTGAAAACTTTGGTGGTGGAATGGATACCTACGGTACCCCACTACTAAGGAGCTATTCCTTAACACTGAAATTTGGCTTCTAAGCTAAACAGTGATGAGAAAAATTAATACAAATAGGAAAGCTATTATGAAGACATTGACATTTAAACGTATTTCGAATCTCATGGTATATGGTTTATTAGCCATGAGTGTAACGCTGGTAAGCTGCGACAGCTTGCTCGACGTGAGTAACCCAAACAGTTTGACGGAAGAAGATGTAACATCTCCTTCGTCGGCAGCGGGTATTAAAAACGGACTGCTAAATTCATTGATGGTGGGAACGGGATGGGTGTATGCCTCCACTTCGACCATAAGTGATGAAATTTACTGGACGGGTTCTTACGAATCATATAAGACCTATAACGAAGGCCGAATTGATTTCGATAGTAACGAGATTACCGTAGCTGGATTCCCAAATATCAGCCGTGCTCGATATATGGCAGATCTTGCTATCGCTTCAATCTCTGAGTTTGATACAAACAACGAACTCGAAGATCGTTCAATTTTAGCCAAAGTATATCTCTACTCAGCACTAGTTCGAATTACTATCGCTGACTCGTACGATAACTTTGTGTTCTCGAACAAGCAGGAAACATCTGCGGCTATTGGTGAAGACAACATGAGCCAGTTATATGATCAAGCAATTGACCATGCAACCAGTGCACTTACTGTTGCTCAAGCCATTAATGATGAGACACTAGAAGCTCAAGCCTATGGGTTACGTGCAAGAGCGAAGCATGCTAAAGGCGTTTGGGAACTGCTAAACCCTAAAGGCACTACTCCTTCCGATCCAATAGTTACGGGAACGGGTGCAAGTGCTGATGCTATGGAAGCTCTCGCACTTATGAGTACTGATTATAAGGCTACCTTCGATTACAACTCGGCACAGCTAACCAACTATCTAGCAAACCAAGTTAATAGTAGAGGTGAGATTTCATTGTTACCTGCAACTACGGCTTCTAGAGATGGTGTGACTTACGAGGCAATCGACGATCCAAAAACAGGAACTATTGATCCTAGATTTGAGGATATCAGAAACGATTTCTTAAATACCTCGGCATATACCGAGAACTACTCGCCATTAACATGGTTATCGTGGAGAGAAATGCACCTGATTATTGCTGAAGAGTATATCGGTGTGAATAACATCGAGGCAAGAAACCACATCAATACGGTTAGAGATGAAGATGGTCTTCCTAATGTAACTGTAGCGGATGATTTGGTTCAGTTCATTGAGCATGAGCGTAGAGCAAACTTATACCTTCAAGGTAGAAGACTCAATGACATGTATCGTTTTGGTTCATCATCTCCAGCTTGGTTACCAGGTGAAGATGCGGTAACCACTCCGGGTACACTCTTGCCGATTCCTTCAAACGAGACCTTGGCAAACCCAGACGTTTAATTTGAAGAAGAGATGAAATTAGTTCATCATTAAGTATGAGTCGAATACAACAATTTGTATCCATAATATTATGCATCAGCATACTCGGCGCCACATCGGTGCCGAGTTTTGGTGCATTACACACTACGGAGACTCAAAAAATTATCCGTGTCGCATTTCTAGGCATGCACTTCGAAGGCATTGAAAGTGATATTCAAGAAGCCATCACCCAACGTACTTCAGCTGTACTTAAAGCTGATGGGAAAGTGTATTACAAGTCAGAAACCGAAATTGATAATGCTTTAGATGATGAGCTTAAACAACGCATATTGCTTAGTCCTATAAAGGAAGATTTAAAAGAAGCCGCTAAGAAATTGTATACCGATTACATCTACGTGGGCTTTCTTCAAAATCAAAGCAACAACGCGAGCGAAACCATTCTAAATGGGTATATCATTAGATACGATGTCGCATCGGATATCATGTATACCTTAGAAATAAAGAGTTTTTACGAAAGCTATGCTCAGGAATTAGAAAAGCTGGATGAGCAACTCGTTCAAACTATTACACCCAAAAAGAAAAAAGGATTTCTAGCTAGGCACTTACCAGGTGTCATCATTGTGGGAGCCACTATTGTAGCTGCAGTATTCTTACTGAAAGGCACAAAAGGACAAAGCTCTGGAAATGGTGGCGGAGGGGGAGTGCCCGTAGCTATAAACTAATTTTAAGGTATGCTGATGCCATTTAGTATGTCTTACACACTATCATTAACCTAATTTACCTAATACAGATGGAGGAACATCTAATGGGGAATATGAAATCAAAACTAACTAACAACATAAAGCTGGGGCTACGACTTAAGGCGCTGCTTTTAGTACTCCTTGCCATAGGAACCACAGCGGCTTTTGCTCAGCCATCAGAACCGGGCAAAAAACGAGATCGAGGTGAGGGCCCATACGATCGGCTCATCATTCGTGGCGTAAACATTATTGATGGAACTGGTGGCCCTGTTTCAGGACCAAAAGATGTAGTTATTGAAGGCAATAAGATTGTTTCAATTCACGGTGTAGGATACCCTGGTGTACCGATGAGTGATCGCGGTAGACCATCAGGAGCTACCAAAGAGATTGACGCTACAGGAATGTACCTCATGCCAGGTTTTATTGACCTTCACGTGCATACGGGTGGTCAGCCTAAAGTGCCTAACGCAGATTACGTGTACAAACTATGGTTAGCTCACGGTGTTACAACGGTACGTGGTGTACCTTTTTCTAGCGTTGACTGGTCGTTGAGTGAAAAAGAACGTAGTGCGAAAAACGAAATCGCTGCTCCTAGAATGGTGAGCTATCACCGTATCGGATCATCTGGTAAAGGATGGAAAGGCGGCGACATGAGCAACCCTGAGACGGTTCGTGAGTGGGTACGTTGGGCAAATAAGGTAGGTATTGATGGATTAAAGCTAGGTGCTCATGATCCTGAAATCATGGAAGCTGCTTTAGACGAGGCTAACAAGCTTGGAATGGGAACTACTGCTCACTTAGATCAAGCAGGTGTTGTTCGCATGAATACATTGGATGCTGCACGCTTAGGATTAGGCGCACAAACACATTACTACGGTTTATTTGAAAGCCTTTACGAAGGCCATGATGTACAGCCATACCCAATCGATCATAACTACATGAACGAGCAACACAGATTTGGCCAAGTTGCCCGCCAATGGAATAAAATAGTTGAGCCAGGTAGTGAGCGTTGGAACGCTATGATTGAGGAGCTTATCGCTTTAGACTTTACCATGGATCCAACCATGACGATTTATGAAGCAAGCCGTGACGTTATGCGTGCTAGAAATAAAGACTGGCACAGAGATTACACGCTCCCAACGCTTTGGGATTTCTATAAGCCTAGTCGCCGTGCGCATGGTTCGTACTGGTTCTATTGGACTACTCAAGATGAAATTGAGTGGAAGAGATTTTATAGCACATGGATGCAATTCCTAAACGATTACAAGAACGCTGGTGGTAGAGTAACTACAGGTTCTGATTCTGGGTTTATCTACAATACCTATGGTTTCGGATACATTCGTGAATTTGAGTTGCTTCAAGAAGCTGGTTTCCACCCGCTAGAGGTAATTCGTTCTGCAACCCTTTATGGTGCTGAAGAGCTTGTAAAAGCAAGTGGTGGAACCATCGATAGAGGTATAATCCGTCCGGGTAAACTCGCCGATTTAGTGATTGTTGAAGAGAATCCACTAGAGAACTTTAAATCGCTGTATGGAAACGGAGCAATTAGACTTAAAGGCGTAAATGAAATCGAGCGTGTTGGTGGCGTTAAGTATACCATCAAAGACGGTATTATTTATGATGCGAAGCAGCTTTTAGAAGATGTTCGCAAAATGGTTGACGAGCAGGAAAACAAGCTCGGCAAAAAAGATATGTACTAAGATATAACTAACAATAAGCTGCTCTTGGTTGAAGGATCAAGGGCAGTTTTTTTATTGACGAATCAATTCAATTAGGGACAAAAAGAGGGTCGTATGAAGATACTACGAAGAACTTGTTTAATAGCAATTATTGGGCTGTCTATGCTTATGACAGCAACTGCACAAAAGAAATTTGGTGATTTAGCCGAAGGGCCATACGACCGTTTGGTGATTCGAAACGCCATGGTGATCCCAGGACATGGGGGTCCACCCATTGGACCATTTGATATCGTGATTGAGAATGACATGATCACGGAAATGATTCCTTTTGATCCCGTTACAGCAGAAAGAAGAGGAGACTCAAGCCGGCCAACCGGTGATAGAATTATAGATGCAACGGGCAAGTATGTAATGCCTGGCCTCATAGACTTACATGCTCACCTTCGCCAAGAACCCATGCCACTTGAGTATATCTACTATTTAAAACTAGCACACGGCGTTACAACATTGGGGCCTGCTTCAGATCGTGGTGTAGCAAACGCCATGAAAGAAGTGGAAAAAGAGCAGAAAAATGAAATTTTAGCACCACGTATGTATCCATTGTGGTCGTGGGGTGCTAACCTAGATTATGACCAAGCTTTTCTTGAAGACCCAAAAAATGCTCCTCGAATTGCGAAGGAAATGGTGGCAAAAGGAGCACGACAAGTATATCTAAATGGTGTTACTTGGAATTCAGAGTTGTTCAAAGCGGCAGCTGATGCTGTGTGGGAAGCAGGGGGCGTTACAGGAGTTCATATACCTCCGTCAAATACGGCCGTGGTTAATGCCGTAGATGCTGCTCGACACGGAGTTACCTTTATTTTGCATCACTACGGATACGCTGAATCTTCTTTAGATCGTGTAGTGCAAGACTACCCTCGAGATTATAACTTCGATAACGAAAATCACCGATTCAGAGAAGCTGGACGTGTTTGGCAAGAGGCCGACAAAGACCGTCTATTGGGTGAAGTAGCCGATTCCCTGGCAGCCTATGGAGTAATCATGCAGCCAACACGAGTTGTATATGAGGCGAACCGTGATATCATTAGAGCACAAAGTCTTCCTTGGCACGAAAAGTATACCCACCAATCACTCATTGAGTGGAACCTTCCTAACCCTGCATATCATGGCTCATACCACTACGAATGGACTTCGGATGACGAGCAAACTTGGTATGAGGCTTATGACTTATGGGGCGATTTGATCTACGAATTCAACAAAAGAGGGGGTACTGTAGCGTACGGGACAGATGATAATTACATCTGGGCAACACCGGGTTTCTCGAATATTCGAGAGCTCCAACTTCTTAGAGAATCAGGTATGCATACGCTTGAAGTACTGAAGGCGGCTAACCAAAATAGCGCGAAAGCCCTGCGCCTAGAAGACGAAATTGGTTTAGTACACCCTGGCTACAAAGCAGATCTGTTGATTGTGGATGGAAGTCCGCTTCACAACCTAAGATTCCTGTATTCATTTGGTGCAGTAACCTTGAATAAAGAAGGCGAGATGTATAGAACCAAAGGCATCGTTCACACCATCAAAGGTGGTATTGTTATAAACAACGATAAGCTGATGGAAGAAGTAGCCAAAATGGTGGCTAAATCGAAAGAAGGGGTGGAGGCTAATATCGCCGACAAACCATTCTTAATCGATAAATAATAGATGATTCATTTCAAGAAGAAAATCTAGACTAACTACTATGTTTAAGAATTTATTTAAGACCTCAACCAAATGGTTGGGGGCGGCTCTAATTAGTGGGCTGTTTACATCAGCCTTAATAGCACAATCCCTTCAACCAAGCCAATACAACCAACTTAAATACCGGCATATTGGTCCCGATGGCAATAGAACGATTGCCGTTATTGGAGTTCCCGGAGATCCTTCAACCGCGGTGGTAGGAGCGGCTTCTGGCGGTATATGGAAGACCATAGATTATGGCACGAACTGGAAACCTGTATTTGATGATAAAACCTCATCCTCCGTTTCGGCGTTGGCGGTTGCTGAATCGGCGCCCAACGAAATGTGGGCGGGTACAGGCGAAACCTTTTTAATAAGGCCTGCTCACGCTATGGGCGATGGTATCTATAAGTCTCTTGATTATGGTGAGACTTGGACAAAAATGGGTCTGGAAAAAACAGGACGTATTGGACGAATTGTTGTAAATCCTCGAAATCCAGATATCGTGTATGCGTGTGCTTTAGGGCATGCATTCGGTCCTCAAGAAGAGCGAGGGGTTTATATGACCACCGATGGTGGAGAGCAGTGGGAAAAAGTACTTCATGTAAATGAAGACACTGGATGTATTGATATGGATATCGACCCCAACAACCCGAATACGGTATATGCTAGTTTCTGGCAAATTCAGATCGATACTTGGAATCTGCAAAGTGGCGGGGCTCATAGTGGAGTATATCGTTCAAAAGACGGCGGAAAGAACTGGGAAAAGTTATCAGGTGTAGGACGAGGACTTCCCGGCTCTGAGGAAAATCCAGTAGGTAAAGTTGCCGTTCGCGTGGCACCAAGTAACTCAAACAGAGTGTATGTGCTTACAGAAGAAAGTAGCCCAGGTTTCTACAGCTCTAATGACGGTGGTGATAGTTGGACCTTGGTGTCTCGTAATCACACACTAAATGAAAGAGCGCCTTACTACACACGCTTTGCGGTAGATCCAGAAAACGAAGACCGACTATACTTCGCAAACGTCCGATTTAGTATGTCGATTGACGGAGGTAAAACAATAGTGTCTAACCCTCCTCGTGGCGGTGGTGATAATCATGATATTTGGATCGACCCAACCAATGCAGGTCGCTTTATGGTTGCTCATGATGGGGGCGTAGGTATTACCTTGAATCATGGAAAATCATTCGAGCAGCATGTGCTTCCAATTGCACAAATGTATCACGCTCACGTAGATAATGACATTCCCTACAACGTGTATGGAAATCGCCAAGATGGTTATTCATACAAAGGTCCTAGTAACAGCCGTATGGGTTTTATTCCTTTAGGATTATGGGAAGCCGTTGGTGGTTGTGAAAGTGGGTTTGGAATCCCTGATACCGTAGATGGGTATACCGTTTGGTCGGGGTGTTATGATGGCGGCTTAGAGGTATACGATCGCCGGAATAAGCATTCAAGAAATGTTCGAGTATGGCCAGAAGCAGCCTATGGTTGGGCTCCCAAAGACCTGAAGTTTAGATGGCACTGGACCTTCCCTATCTATATATCTCCACACGATCATAACAAAGTATATGTGGGTAGCCAATATGTTCATGTTACCAATAACAAAGGGCAGAGTTGGGAAGTTATTTCGCCCGACCTAACACAAAACATCAAAGACCATCAGCTCTCTTCAGGTGGGGTGGCAGTTGATAATTTAATGACCTTTGATGGAGCTACCCTTTTTGCAATTGCAGAATCATCGCTCGAAGAAGGCGTGATTTGGACCGGTAGTAATGATGGCCAAGTGCACATTACTAGAGATGGAGGAGAGAATTGGGTAAATGTAACCAAGAACATCCCCAACTTGCCTCAATGGGGTACTATTGCGAATATAGAGCCGTCCAGATTTGATGCCGGTACGGCATATATAAGTGTCGATTTTCATCAACAGGCAGATTTTGATCCCTACATTTATAAAACTGAGAACTATGGAAAAAGCTGGAAGAAAATCAGCGATGGAATTCCAAAGTCGGTGCATAGTTACGTGCATGTAGTACGTGAAGATCCTAAACAAGAAGGGCTTTTATTTGCAGGAACGGACAACCAAGTTTATTTCTCACCCAACGATGGTGGTGAGTGGTATCCATTGCGAAATAACATGCCTTCAGCGCCTATCTATTGGTTAACCATTCAATCTCATTTTGATGACCTTGTTGTAGGAACCTACGGTCGAGGAATCTGGATTATGGATGACATTCGTCCATTGCGAGAATTAAGTGCATCGGTGATGAAGAAAGATCTTCATGTATTCACGATGAGACCTACCTATCGATTCTATAGCATTCAGGGAATCAAAACAGAACGCCGTACGCATATCCGAGGCCAGAACCCTCCGTATGGTGCGGGCATCAACTACTTTGTAAAAGAAGGGCAGGGCAATGCCAAGGTTGAAATATTAGATGGCCGAGGCGAATTAGTTCGAACGCTAAGTGGTCCTGCAAACGAAGGAATTAACCGCGTTTGGTGGGATTTAAGCTATGAACGTTCATTCCAGCCAAAGTTACGTGTAGCTCCTCCTAACAAACCATGGGTTCCGCTCCGAGATGATGGATGGAGGCCTTTAGTAACTTGGGATCTGGATCTTTGGAGAGGTCAATTAGGACCTCGTGTGGTTCCGGGCGAGTATACCGTTCGTGTAACCGTTGGCGATAAAGTAGAAACACAAAAATTACTTGTCCGCAAAGATCCGAGTTCAACTGGCACCATTCAGGATATCGAAAAGCAAGTGGCATTCGGCTTAGAGATACGCGATCAATTAAATGAGACGGTAACTTTAATTAATGAAATCGAATGGGTTCGAAAAGAATTCGAAGACTTAATTAGTCGACTCAACGAAACTCGGAATTCACAAGAAGTAAGCCGAATTGTTGAACGAGCAGAAGCCCTAAATAAGCGAGTTACAGAAATAGAGGCTAATCTATACGATGTAAACCTAACAGGTGCTCGCGAGGATGCCTTTAGAGGTCCGATGAAACTCTATGGCAGGTTAAGTGCTCTGGGTAGTGATATTATGTACAATGGTGCTGATTTCGCCCCAACCCAGCAACAAGCGGAAGTATTCGAGATTCTCGAAGATCGTTTTGTTGAAACTCGTAATGCCTACAACAAATTTGTGGACGATCAACTAGTGCCGTTCTACCAAGATATAGGACGAAGAGGAGAGCGAAGTAGAAGAATAGAAAACTAAGCTACTTATATAAAATAACTAACAACCCGTAGTTAGGGGTGTCTTGGCAACATAGGAGTTTACTCTTATGAAGTTGAGGCACCTTTTTTTATGGATTTAGGTAACGATTGCAATTTTTCATCGTCTATAAATCAGACTTTGAAACAAGAACAAGTTAGTGCCGTAAGGGCAGCGAGTTCAAAAACAATGGAGCAATCATGGATAGAGCAAAAAGATTTAAGTTACAAGTAGCGGTGTCATTCACACTTATTATGGTGTTGATGTTATCAGCGGCAAAACTGGGGTGGGCGCAATCAAGCAAAGACGCATATAAAATAGAGCGATTCGGTGTAGGTAATAATGTTACGGTTGATGTTCGCACTTCTGGAGGAAGCATTGACGTAATCGGTAGCAACTCAGATGAAGTAATTGTAGAAATGTACGTTCGCAAAAGAGGCGATTATGTAAGTGCATCAGAAGAAGACCTAAAAGATTGGGAAATCGAAATCTACAAAGAGGGTAACAAAGTAGTGGCACACGCTACTAGAGAGAATAGAAGAAGCTGGAAGTGGAACTCAAATCAACCGTCCATTTCTTTTGTAGTGAAGGCTCCAACCAATTCTAAAACAGAATTAAAAACCTCAGGGGGTAGCATTGAGCTCAGCAATTTAAACGGAGAGCAGAAAGCCAAGACAAGTGGGGGGTCAATAAAAGCTCTAGGTTTAATTGGTAATATTGACCTCCACACTTCTGGCGGCTCCATTCAGCTAGGCGATATTGAAGGTTCTGTATATGCAAAAACAAGTGGTGGACGTATTACAGCAGAACAAATTACAGGTGATTTAGATGTGAAAACCTCAGGGGGTAGCATCACTTTAGAGGGAATCTCAGGTAATGTTGACGCTCGTACTAGTGGTGGTTCCATTCGTGCCGAAGTGATTTCGCCTAAAGACCATATCGATTTAAAGACTTCAGGTGGAAGTATCACCGTAAAAATACCTGAAGAATTAGGATATAATATCGACTTAGACGGTAGTAGCGTACGCGCAGATTTGAAGAATTTTAACGGCGAATACGAACGAGATGAGATCGAAGGCACTTTAAACGGTGGTGGAACTAGAATAAAAGCTAAAACTTCTGGCGGTTCTGTTCGTCTTAACTACCTATAAAACTTTAAAAACCTATTGTTAGTTATTAAAGGGAGGAGCTGNATAAGCTTCTCCCTTTTTTTATGCATTTCATCCAAATAAGTGGCTTAAGACCAGTACCTTTGGTGTCTAAATTCATCTAAAGTGATACTGCATATGAAGATTTATTTTTCTGGATCCATACGAGGAGGGCGCGACCATCGTGAACTGTATAGCAAAGTTATTGATGAGCTTAAAAAGTATGGACAAGTTCTAACCGAACACATAGGGAATGAAAAGCCTTCAGAAAAAATGTCGGATCAGGAAATACATGATCAAGACATGAACTGGCTAAGAGAATCGGACATTGTAATTGCCGACGTTACAACCGCATCGCTTGGCGTAGGCTATGAAATTGGACGGGCCCTGCATTTAAATAAACCCGTACATTGCTTCTACCAAAAAGAGAAAGAAAGCCAAGTTTCTGCAATGATATTGGGTTCGAATGAGTTAAGCTGTCGAGCATATCAAAATGCTGAGGATATATTCGAAGAACTAAGGCAGATTTTTACATAGAATGTGCAGGAAATCTAAATCATTTTAGCACAATTATTGTTAGAGAAATTATCTACAGAATTATCTCAAAGCATTATATTCAGGGTTCCACAAAATTAAATGCATGTCTGAAAAACAAACGGCTACAAAGAAAGCAAAAGAAGATGCGTTAGAACGCCCGGTTATCATAAAGGGTGCTCGAACGCATAACTTAAAAAACATAGATGTCGAAATACCTCGTAATAAACTCACGGTGGTAACAGGAGTTTCTGGGTCGGGGAAGTCTAGTTTAGCTTTCGATACTATCTACGCAGAAGGGCAGCGCCGTTATGTGGAAAGTCTTTCCAGTTATGCTCGGCAATTCTTAGAGCGCATGGATAAGCCTGATGTTGATTTTATGCAGGGTATATCGCCAGCGATGGCCATTCAGCAAAAAACAACCACCAGTAACCCAAGATCTACCGTAGGGACTACCACCGAAATTTATGACTACCTACGATTACTGTTTGCTCGCATCGGGCGCACGATATCACCGATTTCGGGTCGACAAGTCAAAAAAGATACTCCAAAAACAGTTATAGAGGATCTCTACGCTAGCCAAGAAGAGGGCACTCGTTTTTATATACTGTACCCCATTCCGCAACACGAGAAGAAGAAGCTCAACGAAGAACTGAAAGTTCTAAAAGAGAAAGGTTTTACTCGATTACTGAACATCAAAGATGAGCAGATTACTGATATCACGGCAGATGATTTTGACCTAAAGAAAATAAAAGCCACAGACTATCGAGTTTTAGTAGATCGCTTGGTATTAAAAGATGATGAAGCTACGATTACACGCATAGCGGGATCTTTAGAAACGGCCTTTCAAAATGGTGCTGGTCGACTATCCATTAAAATCAGAAATGGGGAAGAGCTTCCGTTTAGCGAGCGTTTTGAATTAGACGGAATGGAGTTTGCCGAGCCAACCCCACAAATGTTTTCATTCAATAACCCCTTCGGAGCATGTAATAAATGTGAAGGCTTCGGTAAAGTGGCGGGTATAGATGAAGATTTGGTAATCCCCGATCCTGAAAAAACAATTCGAGAAGGAGTGATTGCTCCTTTCGACTCTCAGAAATTCAGCACGCATCTACGAGATCTAATTAAAGTAGCAGCGCAAGATAAGTTCTCCATCGATACCCCATATATCGATTTGCCTAAAGAAGTGAAGAAAATCATTTGGCATGGCAAAGGACCTTATATCGGTATCTGGAAGTTTTTTGATGATGTGAAGTCGCAAGCGTATAAAGTACATATGCGTGTGCTATATGCTCGATATAGAGGATATAGTCGCTGCCCTGATTGCGAAGGATATAGAATTCGAAAAGATGCCCAATATGTGAAAGTAGGAAATATGCATGCTGGGGAAGTCTCGGAGCTTACCATAGGACATGCTCGTACTTATTTTGAAGAGTTAGAGCTCACGGAGTTTGAACAAGGCGTAGCAGGACAAATATTATACGAAATTAGAAAACGCCTGAAATACTTAGACGAAGTAGGATTAGATTACCTCACATTAGATCGCTTGGCAAACACACTAAGTGGTGGAGAGTCTCAACGGATAAGTTTGGCGAACGCATTAGGGAGCTCTCTTATTGGAAGTATGTACGTACTTGATGAGCCAACAATTGGTCTCCACCCTCGAGACAACGACCGTTTGATTCGAATTCTTGAATCATTACGTGATATTGGAAACACCGTTCTGGTTGTAGAGCATGATCCAGAAATGATGAAAGCAGCGGATAATGTGATAGACATTGGCCCATTTGCGGGTGTGCACGGCGGTGAAATTGTATTCGAAGGTGATTATGAGGCGCTACTAAAAGCGGACACACTAACGGGTAAGTTTTTGAGTGGCCGTAAAGAAATTGAAGTGCCTAAAAAGCGTAGGCCCGGGAATGGTCGTTCCGTTAAAGTGGAAGGGGCTAGCGAGCACAACCTCAAAAACATTGACGTAGAATTTCCACTGGGTAAGATGGTGGTAGTAACAGGTGTTTCAGGTTCAGGGAAATCGACTTTAGTGCATGATACGCTGTACGCTGGAATTCAGAAGCATATCGGTTCATACAATCAAAAAGTAGGTCGATTCAGAGATCTATCCGGAATGGGAAGTATCCACAATGTGGAAATGGTGGATCAAAGCCCAATTGGACGTTCATCCCGATCAAACCCGGCAACCTACACCAAAGCGTTTGATGGTATCCGAGATGTATTTGCCAATACACGCCAAGCCAAGATTATGGGCTATACCCCGGGGCATTTTTCTTTTAATGTACCGGGTGGTCGATGTGAAACTTGCCAAGGGGAAGGGGTTCAAAAAATTGAAATGCAGTTCATGGCCGATATCGAGTTGGTGTGTGAAGTTTGTAACGGCGCCCGTTTCCGTAAGGATGTGTTGAATGTAAAGTACCGAGGTAAGAACATTCATGATGTGCTAGAGATGCCTATCTCTGAAGCCATTGATTTTTTTGTAGACGAGAACCCGATTACAAACAAACTTCAGCCTCTTGAAGATGTTGGACTTGGCTATTTGAAGCTTGGGCAAAGCGCAACTACCTTATCGGGTGGGGAAGCTCAACGTGTAAAACTTGCTCGCTTCTTAACAAAGCAAAGCACTGAGCATACGGTATACTTCTTTGATGAGCCTACTACGGGTCTCCATTTTGAAGATGTTCTCAAACTTCTAGCAGCCTTCAATGAATTGGTAGAAGCGGGTCACTCGGTGATTATCATTGAACACAATTTAGACATCATCAAATCGGCAGATTGGATTATAGATATAGGTCCGGAGGGTGGCTTTGGTGGAGGACAAGTTGTGGCTGAAGGCACACCCGAAGAGGTGATGGAAACAAAAGAGAGCTATACTGGGCAGTACTTGAAGGATTATTTACAAGGCTGATTTCTTCAAATAAAGTATCATTTAAGTTCAAATCCGCAACATCTCCTCGTTTGATATCTCCTTAATTTGGAACCAATTACGCTGTTTACTGTTTATGTGAGCAAGTAACAACCAAAAAAAGAGGAAATTATGAGACGTCACTTACAATTTGGAATACTATTGCTAGCCTTGGTTACGACATTAGGAATGTCGACCAACACAAAAGCTCAAGTACTACCAGAGTTTGGTGTAAAAGGAGGCTTAAACTATGCTACTTTTAACGACACCGAGAATGTAGAATACAAATCAGGTTTTTTAATTGGTGGATATGCGAAGTTTGATATCCCAATGAGCCCTATGTCTGTTCAGCCAGAAATATTATATGCTCAGTACGGGGCTAAAGCCGAAGATTCTGACGCTGAGTTCAAAGTAAATTACATTCAAGTGCCCGTGTTATTGAAGTTCGGTTTTGCTACTCCAGGTGCACGCCCAAATGTATATTTCGGACCGTATGTAAACTTTAATGTAGATTCTAAAATCGAAAACGATACAGGTGCATTGAACCTAGAAGACAACACCAAAGACACTGCTTATGGTGTAATTGTTGGTGCAGGTGTAGATGTTAGCAAATTGCGTTTAGGTCTTAGATATACGGCAGGACTTACTAATTTAGCAGAAGATGATTTTAATGATTCGGCTAAAAACGGTGCAATTGCACTAACAGTAGGTATCGCCTTCTAAACAAGATTTAACTATACTAAGGCAGCTCTTTTTTAAGGAGCTGCCTTTTTTTATGAAATCTATTTTATGCGTTTAAAATTTTCTCTGCTATTTGTTATTGGTTTCGGGCTTTATTCGATGAATGCTCAAAGCCAGAGTAATAGGTTTGGAATGAAAAGCGGAATTGCGATTTCCGACTTCACTCAGCAAGAAACTACCTTAGGAGATAATACCATTCAGTGGAAAGGATCNGTGAGTTATCAAACAGGGTTTTTCTACAATAAACGTGTGGCAGAATCGGCTTTATCTATTCAAACAGAGCTGGACTACAAAGAACTAAGGACAGCCTTTGATTTAAGGGAGGTTGATAACCGTATTACTACAGCAACGGATGTCATTTATTCCATTCGAAACGTTGGTTGGTCTGTGCTTCCGCGCATAGATCTGTTCTCAGGAAAAACGCTGAATCCAAATTTTATGATTGGGCCTCAGGTCGACTTTTCGCTCTCATCCGATGTGTTGATTAAAAGTAACACAACGGGATCAGCCCCCCTGTTAGGTGATGCTCGCTTCGGTGGAAGTACTTCAAAATATAATGAAAAGGTCAAATTTGGGTACGTAATGGCCGGTGGGGTAGAAATTAAGACCAAGCCCGTTATTGTAACAATTGAGGGGCGATACTCATCTTTGTTTACAAAAACTTTTAATTCGGAGGTTGAAGAGCTGCCTCTGAATAATGATACTTATCTGTTAAAATTAGTTGAGAACATGAGAGAACAATATTATAGTGTTCTGATAGGTTTCAATTTCTACTTTTAGCTTATGGTTCGAACACAAAGAAATCCAATATCATAAATGTTTATAAGGCTACTATCCCTCAATTGGAAAATCTTTGTCTCCAATCTGAATAAATTTCAATTACTGCTTTTCATCGGTTACATCATGTTCTTGGGCATTATGACGGTGAACTTAGTAGGGACCGCTATTGTCGTTATTTTATTGGATACCGATCCGTGGATGCGGATGCAGATACCTTGGCTTACTCCCGAGATATATACCTTCTTATTGTTAGTATTTGCCAACTCCTATTGGGTGATGCACTTCTCTTTTACCAATCTTCGATTGTTAAATATCATGGAGAACAGGAAGCTCTTAGGTTTTGGGTTCCCAGTTCGAAGGCTATCTCGCTATTTAATGGTGATCGGTTTCTGTCATCCTGTAAACATCATCTATAATTTTACCTGGATTGTCTTTTTGATGATTCAAGTAACCCATTTTTACCAAGTACTGTTGGGCTTGGCTGGTATTGTATTTAACTATGTTTTGATTTACTCCATCAAACATCGGTTCATTAAAGTTGTGGAGCGGCGCTTTATAGCCGTAGTGGTAGGATTTCTATTCTTCATATTCGGCTTGTTTCAAGCGGTGTCGTTATTTGCAGACAACTCTACTCAGATTTTTAAAGAGATTATCCCAAGAGTGGAAACCCTCAATGCATTTCTATCTTGGTTGCCAGGGGGTATGCTTATTCAATCGGTAAACATGGAATTGGGATGGATGCGTGCACTTACCATCTTTTTATTCCTGTGCATATTAATTGGGCTTATTCTAGTTGATCACTATCACAAAACGCGACAAGGTCTTGTGAACCCGACAATCAGAAAGTCGGAGCAGCGCACAAGTAAGCTGTGGAGTTTCTTACGAAGAGTTATGGGCAAGAATGCAGGAAAGTATTATTACTATGTGATGATTCACCCATACAATAAGCTGCAGCTACTTACACTTACGGTAATTCCGATTGTATACGTACCTCTCTTACTTCAAGTGAAATATGAAGCGGCACAAACCATTCTTATTCCAACCATCTTGGCGGGAATTCCTGTTGCACTTTTAGCCATGGGAATGGCCAATATGTACGGATATGAAAATCGGGAGCTATTACTCCATCTTCAGTTTCCAATAAAACTGGAACAGCAATTGAAAGAGCGGTTTTTAGGGGTCATCATTTTGCCCCTGTTGGTATTTTATGCAATTACCATTTTCGAACTACTTGTGATTCCACAAATAGTAGGAGTGTTTAAACTGTTTGTGGCCAATACTTTCTTCTTTTTATGCTTTATGGTGCTCTTTATATGGAGTTCCTATTATCAATATCAGAAAGCAACCTATTCTTCGTTCAGCTATAAGCACCCTATTATTCCGCAGAAAGTAACTTTTGTGATTTCTTTTGCCATTTTCACCATGGGGTACTTTATCTTTGTACCCTTAAACGGTTTGGAATGGTATAGAATTACCATCATGAGTGTGGTAATTGTGGTGATCGGTGTGTACATCTGGCGCCACGTGGGCTTTCTTGTAAACCTATTCAAAAAACAGATTTTGGTTCGACTTTGGACCGAGTAATTAATAATTAATTTTTTTCATGCTTCCGATTCATTTAGATCTGGGTTTTACTCAAATATATTTCTACGAAGGGATCTACTTCCTCATTTCAATATTACTTGGAGTTTGGTGGTCTCACAAACGAGTAAAAACTTATGGTGGTAAAACAGAGAAATTCGAAGGCCTCGTTGTTTGGTCGATTGTAGGTGCCTTGATTGGAGCTCGTGTATCGCATTATGTATTCTGGCAATCGGATGTGTTTTTCGAAAATCCAGCCATCCTTTTCAGTCCAACAGGTGCAGGCAATTCCATTACAGGGGGTCTGGTTGGTGGTATGCTTGGGGGCTACTTTTACGTAAAGCGTAATAACATGAATTACTGGGAGTACTTCTCATTATTATCGCCAGGGGTGTTACTAGGCCAAGCAGTAGGGCGTGTAGGTTGTTTCTTAAATGGGGATGCGTATGGAACACACACTTCGTCGTTTTTAGGAGTGGAGTTTCCACGTTATGCAACAACGGTACCTGCATTTGAAACAGAATACAGATTATCTAGCCCTGCTTGGCAGTCGTCGTATGAAGCAGGTTTAGTAGACCAAAGTTCAACCATGAGCGCGGCTCTACATCCAACTCAGCTTTATGAGATGTTTGGTGACGTAGTACTCATTCTGTTGGTGTTATGGGTGTTCAAGAAAATCTGGCCAAATGATAAGAAGTCGCCACTTATTTTCTTTATACATACAGGCGGATATGCACTATTGCGCTGGGCTCTTGAATTTATCAGAGCAGACAAGGAAGGCACAACCATGTTTAACATGACGAATCTCCAAATTGTGCTATTGTTATATGGCTTGTTTACTATCGGGTATGCAACCAAGTACTACTTAAATAAAAAGAAAGGCTCATCATGAGTGAACAGGAAGCAATTTCAATAAAAGGTCTAATTAAAAGTTACGATGACAACATCGTACTTAAAGAGCTAGACCTTAGTATTCCAAAAGGATCCGTATTTGGTTTAATCGGTCCGAATGGTGCAGGCAAAAGCACACTAATTGGAGTACTAACGGGGTTGCTTTCATTTGATGAAGGATACATTTACTTCAACAACAAGCAGTTCACAGATGAGAACGAAGCAGAGATAAAAAATAACATAGCTTCGGTACTTCAGCCGCCATTACTATTTGAGCAGTTTACGAGTATAGAATTCATTGAATACGTTTGTGACATCTATGAAGTAGACAAAGAGGGCTTAATCGAAAAAGCCTACTCATTAATGGACTTCTTCGAGATTAAGGATTACGCCAAAATCAAAATCCATAAGCTTTCATCCGGTTCAAGAAAAAAACTAGCATTCGTAACGGCTGTTCTTACACAGCCTGAAGTGTTGATGTTAGATGAGCCCTTTGAGGCGGTTGATGTAATTTCTATTGACCGAATGAAGACCATTATTCGCAAGCTAAAAGCGAAAGGGGTTACTATGATCATCACCAGTCATATTCTAGAAGTGGTAGAGAATTTATGTGATGATATCGCCATTCTACATCATGGAAGAATTATTGCTTACTTAGATGCCGTGAGTAGAAAAAGTCTCAAAGAGAACTCTACCTTGCATGAGATATTCAACGAGTATGTGAAAGTAGAAGGCAAAGACGATATCGTAGACTGGCTGTAATCTCGATTAAATCAGAATTTGTGGTGTGTCTTTAATACATTTGAAGTAGTCCTGAACTCAAATGTTTGATACCATGAAACACCTACTCCTATTTTTAAGCTTATTTTTGATTACTACTGGAAGCCTAGCCGCTCAAGGCATGCCAGACCCACAAGTACCACAGGGTGAAAACCTAAAAGTGCCCGAAGGATGGAAAGTTCGTTTAGATCGCCCCAACTCAGAAGTGGTGATTGGTGATGATGCAGAATCAGCGGATATCTTTTTTGTAAACATGACACCCGGTTGGCACCTAACTACAGGCCCAGCTGGTATCTTCTACCATCCTGCAAGTACAGTGGAAGGCGATTTCACACTACAAGCCACTACATACCTCTTTGATACCAAAGGTAGAAATAGAGAAGGATTTGGTGTATTTATTGGTGGAAGTGATTTAGATGGGGATAACCAACGATACATTTATTTCTTACTACGAAATACGGGCGAGTACCTCATTAAAGAACGAGTGGGCAGCGAAACAAAACTGCTACAAGGTTGGACCAAAACGGATGCTATGACGATGTTCACAGAAGAAACAGAGTCAACGGCACAAAATGATTTCGTGATTGAGGTGAAAGAAGACGAAGTAACCTTCATGTTAAACGGAACGGCGCTAACAACCATGCCAAGAAGTAAAGTACAACCCGATGGAATCTTTGGCCTAAGAGTGAACCACAGTGTGAATCTACATATCTCGGATCTGACATTGGCGAAGTGATGTCTAACATCTTCATGCGAGTTGAAGTGCTTTAAAATAAAAGCTTTATTTAAACAAAAATTTGAGGTTTATGAAGTTTAAATATGCTTTTATAGCACTTTGCGTGACTCTTAGTTGCTCCATTTTTGAAGCCGACGAGCCGTTAAAATATTTGGAAGCCAAAGAAAAGTGGGAAGCTTCGGGCTTAAATTCTTATTCCTATGTACTGAATGTATCCTGTTTTTGCGCCAACTTATGGCCGGCAGAATTAGTAGTGGAAAATGGCAGCATCGTGGCAATCTATGAGCCAAATACTTCCGAAAGAAAAATGGTAGATGGCCCTGAAGGCGAACCCGTTTATGCTCTTGATCTAGAATACTATTCTTACCCTACCATCGATTCTCTGTTCAAAGAAATAGAGTTAGCTCTTAATCGTAAAAACGATGTTCGCGCCGAGTTTAACCCTAGTACTGGTATGCCAATCGAAATCGCTATTGATGAAGATAAATTAGCTATGGATGCTGGGGTTATAATTAGGGTAAGTAATTTTGTAGAAATCAATTAGCAACATATAGAGCACTACAACAATGAAGTTTAAATACATTTATCTATTAGGGATTGTTTTACTAAGCTGTAACACCGTAGACGGCAACAAATCGTTATCATTTGATGAAGCAAAGGCCCAATGGGAAGCCTTTGGGGCTGATTCGTATTCTTATATCTTAAACACTTATTGTTTCTGTAATAATACAGGAGCTGAAATTTATGTTGAGAATAATAAAGTAGTGGCCGTATATAAACCTGGCACCAACGAAAAGTTGGTAGATATTAATCCGAATGATGGTTTGGAAGCAGAAATTGCCTCGAGATACCCTACGATAGATGAATTATTTGAAGAAATCGTTGAAGCGAAAGAACGAGGTAATTCCGTTCGTGCTGAATTTGATCACAGGGTAGGGATGCCAGTTGAAATAGTTGTAAATGAGGAGCAAATGGCTTGGGATGGTGGATATGCATTATTTGCTAGTCAACTAGAACGGATTAAATAAACAGCTTTGTTAATTCTTCGATATAAAAAAAGGTGGTAAGCTCATGCTTCCACCTTTTTTTGTATATCTAAACGAGAAATGAATGGATGCTTTACATGCCGAATTCACTTTTAATTCTGTCGAGCTTTTCCTTTTCAGCATCTGAAATACCACCATCACAAGCGGCAATAGCTTCAAGTAAGTTGTAGGTCAATTTCTTACCATCATCCGAAAACGAACCTTTGATGTGATCAATAGCTTCCTTCACCATCACCTTTAAATCATCAGTAGCCATAGCACTAATCTGAGACAAAGTTTTGTGGTATGTGTTCATGTCGTATTTCATGTTATCTAAAATACGCTTCACCGTTTCTTGTTCTTCATACGAGATACTTCCGTCGGTGCTTTCAATCCAAAAAATCAGGGTGTCAATAGAAGTTTCGTCAGTTAATGCGTAAGAGCTCATAATAAGTATTAGGTTAAAATTCGTTTGAAAGTAAGGTACAGATTTCTTCTAGTAATTCTTTCTTCGCATCGCTGATGGAATGCTTAATATTAGAATCTATATCAATTTGGGCTACGAAGTTCCCGTTTTTTAAAATAGGCACCACAATCTCGGACTGAACACTTGGGCTACACGATAAGTAGTTTTCTTCAGCGTGTACATCCTGAGATACATAGGTGGAATGGCTTAGCGCTACTTGTCCACAAATACCTTTTCCATATGGAATGGTAGTATGGTTGGTTGGGGGCCCTACAAAAGGTCCAAGAACCAATTGGTTCGGAACTTCTTTGTCGGCTATATAAAAACCCACCCAGTCGAAATGCTCTACTTCATCGGCTAACAGCTCACAGATAGCGAAAAGCTTTTCGCTTTGTGTTACATCGCGGGAAACAATGGCTTCTACCCGAGGTAAAAGTGTATCCTTTAAAGTAATTGATTCTGTGTTATCCATAACCGTTATTGTGATTCGAAATCTAAAATAAAAGATATTGGATGATAATAAAGTTAAGCTTTGATAAAAGGTGACATTAATAGCTAAAATATTCATGAAATAGTCTGTATCTTCAACACTTATGGAAGAATTTTTTAAAGATATAATTCCTTTTTCAACCCAAGTAATGGGAGCGGGAGCTTTGCTCGTAGCCTCTTTTACTTCCTTATTTTCGGTGGTGAACCCCCTCACCGCTATGCCGATTTTCTTATCCCTTACCGATGGGAGTGATGAGGAAGAAACAGCACGAACTGCTCGAAAAGCATCTATTTATATGTTTTGTGTGCTCATTACCTTCTTAATTGTAGGTACTTATATCCTTAGCTTTTTTGGGATTTCACTATCAGGTATAAGAATTGCAGGGGGTATCATCATTATGCGTGCGGGCTTCTCGATGATGAACCCAGAAAAATCGGGACGTAAGCTTACTAAAGAAGATCAAGAAGCAGCGATGGACAAAGAAGACGTAAGTTTCAGTCCGCTAGCTATGCCTCTATTATCTGGGCCTGGAAGTATCGCCGTTGTGATTGGTTTCGGTTCACAAGCAGCGGGACTCTTCGATTACATCGTAAATGGGGTCGCCGTATTTTTAACAGCTCTGGTAGCTTGGGGTATTTTAAGTGTTGCCCCTCGCTTGAATAAGCTCATCGGTAAAACAGGTATGACTGTGATTACTCGATTAATGGGTTTTATAGCACTCGCTATTGGCGTTCAGTTCATCATCAACGGTATCGCGAAGTTCTTCGGAATCGGTTAAGCCCCAATTACCTTTAGCTTAGTTGGGCTTATAGAAATCTCAAAGTCTTTAGTATAAGGCCCATTCTCACCGTCTAGATGAATAGGCTGTGCCGTGGATGTGGCGATACGAACTTGTTGTACTTCACTTAACTGTCGGTAGGGGGAAGTAAGAGGTTTACCTAAACTGAGCTGAATAAACGCCCATCCTAGTTTAAGTCGATTGAAGGAAGGAACGACGATCAGCTCTAATTTCCCATCATGGTTAGAGGATTGAGGAGAGATGATGTAACGCCCCCCTTCAACACTTCCGTTGGCAATAGCTACTAGCCACACATCTTGAAAGGTTTCTTCTTCACCAACCCATGAATGCAGGCTAAAGGTTTTAGCAGTTAGAAATGCTTTCAACCCAGCAATAGTGTATTTGAGTGCACCTTTAAGAAAGGAAAACTGAGAGGCGTACAAATTGGTAAGTCCATCAAAGCCTATACCCAAGGTATTTATAAAAGCTTCTCCATTTACGGTAGGCACATCTACTTGGCGCATTCGGTGCTGAAGCAGCATGTCTAAATAATAGGCGATGTTTTGATGGGTTGGAAGTCCCATAGCTTTGGCAAAGTCGTTTCCGCTTCCAATAGGGATTACCCCCATAATTGCGGAAGTGTTCAATAGTCCCCGAGCCACACTTTGCATGGTTCCATCACCACCGCAAGCAACAACGATATTCGAATGTGTTGCTGCTTCAGCAGCCCATTGTGTAAGCTTGGTTGGTTCGCTAGTAAACAAAATACTAGCATCTGGGAAACGATTCCGTATCAAAAGAGTGGCACGCTTGATGGTAGTGGCAGCCCGCCCACTATTGGAATTAGCGTTTACAATAAAGGTGTAAGAGTTTTGCAACTTCGTGGAATAGTTATGGGAATCTGAATCAGAGAATAACGAAATAATTCAAATATCTTAGTTTCAAAATGTTTACATACCATTCTTGAATATTCTGAGTTATTTTCGGTACTTCAATCACTTTAATAACAAAACGGTAGAACTCTGGAAACCATAGATAAAATTTTAGCGGCCTTTTCATCATTCATGTGGGGCACCCCACTCGTAATACTGTTAGTTGGCGGGGGATTATACTTCCTTCTGTATTCACGCTTCATCCCATATCGATATTTCTTTCACTCCATCAATATTTTAAGGGGTAAATACGATGACCCCAACGATCCTGGAGATATCAGCCATTTTGAAGCTCTGGCAAGTGCACTAGCCGCTACCGTTGGGCTAGGAAACATTAGTGGTGTTGCTGTGGCAATAGCTATTGGTGGACCAGGCGCTGTATTCTGGATGTGGGTAAGTGCTATTGTAGGAATGGCAACCAAGTTCTTCACATGTACGCTAAGTATCATGTATCGCGGAAAAGATTCTGAAGGGAATATTCAGGGTGGTACCATGTACATGATTATGGAAGGATTAGGCAAGAAGTGGAAGCCCTTAGCGGCCCTGTTTGCAATTGCAGGTTTATTTGGCCCGCTACCTATTTTCCAAGCAAATCAAGTCACACAAATTGTAAGAGATTTTGTATTAGTTCCGAATGGTTTTACAGATCCAGCGAACCATTTTACCAGTGATTTAATAAGCGGAATTGTAATTCTAGCTATTGTATCCTTAGTAATATTTGGAGGTATCAAACGCATTGGTAAGGTTGCTTCTAAAATGGTGCCAGCTATGGTTGTGATTTATGTAGCTTGTGTGTTGGTCATCATTGGAATGAACATTGAAGTATTGGGTAGTACATTTGCGCTCATTTTTACGGATGCATTTACAGCACAATCTACTATGGGTGGTGCTTTAGGAGCGTTGATAGTACATGGAACCAAACGTGCGGCCTTTAGCAACGAAGCTGGTATTGGTACAGCAACACTGGCACATGGTGCGGCCAAAACAAAAGAGCCGGTACGTGAAGGATTGGTTGCTATGATGGGCCCATTCATCGATACGCTAGTGGTATGTACAATGACAGCCTTAGCTATTCTTGTAACGGGTGTTTGGCAATCTGGAGACGAAAATGGAATTACCCTAACAGCTTCCGCATTTGAAGCTGCGATTGGCCCAATGGGTGTATACCTCCTTATTTTCTGTGTATTGATCTTCGGATTCAGTTCTCTCTTTACTTATTCATACTACAGTACGAAATGTCTTGGTTTCCTAATTGGTGCTGATAAGCAGAAATATTTTAACTTCTTCTATGCTGGGGCCATCATTTTCGGATCGGTTGCTACCATTCAAGCGGTATTAAACTTTACGGACGGGATGTTTGCTCTAATGGCTATCCCAACAATGACGGTGGCTATTCTTCTATCGCCTAAAGTAATGGCTGCTGCACGAGATTACTTCAGCCGCATGGAAAGCAAGGAGATCCTCTAAAAGGTTTTGAAGTAACAATTTTAACGAGCTCTGATTACATCAGGGCTCGTTTTGTTTTGGGTATATGGTTTCCACAAATAGCTGTAAAAGTTGTAGGTAGGCGATTCGCTAGTGAGCGTTATAGGAAATTCAAATCTGTAAAAGCTTACCTCTTTGTTTTTAAACCCCATCAAAAGCTATTACTTTGTGGCTCGGGAATAATTCAAACTAGATACCTACGATGAAAAAACTGTTACTATTGATGCTATTGGCTTTTGTATCGCTTGAAGCCGTGGCACAAACACCTACTATTAAGGAAAAAACAAATGGGTTGAAGGCCACTAATGGTTTCTTCGACTACTACTACGACCAAGAGAACGATAAACTTTGGTTGAAAGTAGATGAGCTTAACCAAGAATTCTTATATGCTAATTATTTAGCAGCTGGTGTAGGCTCAAACGATATCGGGCTAGACCGTAGCCAACAAGGTGGCGAACGAGTAGTGTACTTCGAAAAGCGCGGCCCTAAGTTATTATTGATTCAGCCAAACTTAGACTATATAGCAAAATCAGATAACGAGCTAGAAAAGAAGTCCGTAAAAGAAGCATTTGCTTCAAGTGTGATTCACGCATTCAAGATCGAAGCACAAGAAAATGGCTCATATCTAATCGACTTAACTCCGTTTTTAGTACGCGACTCCCACAATGTATCTGGGCGTTTACGGGGAATGGGTGAAGGTTCATTTAACCTAGACAAGAACCGTTCAGCTCTTTATGCCGAAGGCACGTTTAACTTCCCTAAGAACTCTGAGTTTGAAGTGATGCTTACCTTTGCTGGAAGTAACCCTGGAAGATATGTACGTTCTGTAGTACCCGATCCAACGGCCATTACGATAAGAACGCATCATTCATTTATTGAATTACCGGATGATAACTATGAGCCTCGTGTATTTGATCCACGCGGTGGTTTCTATGCTACTTCATACGCTGATTATGCAACGCCTATTGATGAGCCGATGGTTAAACGATTTATCAATCGTCACCGCCTTCAGAAGAAAAACCCAAGTGCGAAAGTAAGTGAAGCGGTTGAGCCTATTGTGTATTACTTAGATAATGGTACACCTGAACCTGTGAGAAGTGCGTTATTAGAAGGGGGGAGATGGTGGAATCAAGCCTTTGAGGCCGCTGGTTACAAAGATGCATTCCAAGTAAAGGTATTACCAGATGATGCACATCCACTAGATATTCGGTATAACGTAATTAACTGGGTGCATCGCTCAACAAGAGGTTGGTCGTACGGTGGTTCAGTAACCGATCCAAGAACGGGTGAAATCATCAAAGGAAATGTTCTGCTTGGCTCGTTACGTGTTCGTCAAGATTATATGATTGCTCAAGGATTGCTTGCACCATTCGAGGAAGGTAATGAAGACGATCCTCAAATGATGGAAATGGCATTAGCTCGTATTCGTCAGCTTTCTGCACATGAAATTGGTCACACATTGGGAATCTTCCACAATTTTGCTTCAAGTGTAAACGACCGCGCTTCAGTTATGGATTACCCACATCCAAAAGTTGATATCAAAAATGGGAAATTAGACTTATCGGATGCTTATGATGACGGCATCGGTGAGTGGGATAAGGTGACCATTGCTTTCGGATACCAAGATTTCCCAGAGGGCACAAACGAGGCTGAGGCGCTGAATGAAATTCTTGAGAATGCTCATGAGCGTGGCTTAAAGTATATCTCGGATAGTGATGCTCGTCCACAAGGCGGCGCTCATCCATATGCTCATTTATGGGAGTATGGTAAAGACCCTGTAAGCCAACTATCTCATATTCTTAAGGTGCGTGAGATTGCACTCGATAACTTTGGAAAGGCGAATATCAGGCCGGGCATGTCGATGTCTGAATTAGAAGATGTGCTAGTTCCGATTTACCTATTTCACCGTTATCAGCTAGAGGGTACTGTAAAATTAATTGGTGGCTTAGACTACTACTACAAACTACGTGGCGACAATCAGCCAGATCAACAAATTGTTGATGCTAAAACTCAACGTGCTGCACTTCAAGAAATGCTAAAAGCTATCGATCCTGAAGTATTAGCCGTGCCTGAGAACTTATTAGATCTCATACCTCCACGCCCAGCGGGTGTTTCTGGTTCTCGCGAACTGTTTAGTGGAAATACGGGGCCAAGTATGGATGCCTTAGGTATTGCTGAAATGGCAGCCAATTTGCCTATCAGTTTGATACTACATCCTCAAAGAGCGAATCGCTTAGTTGAGTATGGTGCTCGAGATAACAATTTAAGTTTAGAAGAAACCATCGATGCATTAGTGAATGCTACATGGAATGCTAAGGCGAAAAATGGATACCTAGGTTCAATTCAACAAGTTGTGAATCACCTAGTAGTAACAAACATGATTCGATTACATGCATCAGGACAATCAAACCCGCTTACAAAAGCGATTGTGTACAATAAGCTGATGGAGCTGAATGAGATGTTCAAGAAACAACCAAATAACGTGATGGCTAAGCAGTCGTCTTTGTTGATTAAGCATTATCTAAGTAACCCAGAAGAGTTTAGTGTGCCGCGTGTACAATCAACACCTCCGGGTTCTCCAATTGGTTCAGCACCAATGATGTATTGCGATTTCTAATACCTATTTCGATGTAATAAAAAGCAGTTGGGTGAAGAATCCAGCTGCTTTTTTTATTTTGTTCATGTATGAAAATCATTTCCCCAGAAATATTACTTCAAGCCTACTCTCAAGGGATTTTCCCAATGGCAGACTCGAAAGAGGATAAGAGTGTGGATTGGTATTCAGCTTCACAGCGGGGGATCATTCCCATTGAGGGTTTTCATGCATCCAAAAATTTACGAAGACTTATACGCCAACATCACTTTGAGGTGAAAGTGAATAACCAATTCAGAGCAGTAGTGAAAGCGTGTGCAGATCGAAACTCGACGTGGATAAATGACCTCATCATCAATTCATACGATGTGCTTCATCAGGCAGGGCACGCTCATTCTGTAGAGATATATAAAGATGGGGAATTAGCAGGCGGTTTATATGGAGTGTCGCTACAAGGGGCATTTTTTGGTGAGAGCATGTTTCAGCGTGCAAAAGAGATGGATAAGGTGGCGTTGTATTATTGCCATCAAATATTGAAAGCGAATGGGTTTGTACTTTGGGATACACAATTCTACACCGATCACTTAGCGCAGTTTGGTTGTATAGAGATAGATGCTGAAGAATATGAAGAAAGACTCGATCGAGCACTTAAGGTATCAGCTTCCTTTAAATGGCCAGCATAAAAAAGCCGCACACGATTCAACGTATGCGGCTCGATATGATCTGCTCTATTCTAGTATTCAGTTATAATAACTTGCTTGATAGCGGCATCTCTGCTCAGCTGTCCTTTGTCTACTTGTTCTAATACCGACTTCTTCACTTGAACATCCATACGTTCTGGAATGTCATTGTAGCGCCCTCGTATAGTGACGGTTGCTAAGATGTACTGATCGCTTTTAACGGAGTTCACCGTTCGGCCATAGTCAACGAGGTACTCTTTTAAATTCATTTTTAGTGCTTCGAATGCCTCTTCAATTTTGGCTTCCATATCTTCTACTTCATCACTTTTCTCTTCATTTAATGAAACCGATACTTGCCCACCAGATAGGCTGTAAGTGCGTGCAGGGAAGAAAGTGTTTCGTGAAGAACGATACATCGTTTCAAGGTTGAAAATAGCCCCAAAGTTGTCGAGCATCATATAGCTGGCACCACCTGTTAAGCGGAAGCTTTCCTCGTCTTGCTCGCGCAGAGCCGTCTCAAAGATGTTGCTCATAACTTTTAAGTCCATGTACTCTCTATCTTGAGCAGCTGCAATTTTTATGCGACTATTGAATGCGTTGCTATTAAGTTTTCCAGCACGGTATGCTTCTAAGTCTTTTTTGGTAGCAGAAGCCGAAATAACAGGAAGTGTTTTTTCTTTTGGTTTGGTAGATGGCTTACCATCTGATGTTATATATACCAGTTCGCGTAAACGGTTATTCTTACCTGAGCCATAAATTAGCATCACATGTTCGTCATCTTTTAGCTGGCCAATGGTTGAGGCGTAGTCTTTCAAGAACTCTTTCATTCTTTCAACTACGGCTTCCTCGCTCACCTTGGTATTTTCTTCACTTCCATTACTTCCATAGTAGAAGGAGTATGTAGATTCTTCCCCTTGGCTTCGTACTAAGAAACTAGTGTTGTTTTGAATGTTGAAGATGAGGCCATAGCCCGGCAAGTATGTTCCTTTAGCTTTACTCGATCCGGACGAGAATTCAGAGTAGAATACAGCAGTATTTGAGCTGCGGTTGCTACTCATATGAGTTTTAAACATTTCACCGAGTATATTTTCCATGATCTTGATATCACGGTTCATTCGGTTGGCGTCAATTTGTTGGCTCCAGGTAGTAGGAGACATCAAAAGCACCATAAATAGGGCGAATAGGGTGGTTCTGAATGATTTCATGGGAGTGTCCTTATTTATTTCTTAAGCTTACAGTTTGTATTATTTCGCCTAATACCTGTTCGTTTTGTTTGATACGATCGTATGTAGTTTCTTCGAGATCTGCGAGTCCAGAACTAATGAGTTTCAAGTCGGTAGTTCGCTGTGACTCTAAATAGTCGGCAAAGCTGGCAAAGGTTGCTTCTAGTTGCATATTCTGTTGTTCTTGGGCATCTGCCACTATCTGTTTAACCAAGGCTACATTATCTCTTTGTACTTGCTGAACAATCATTTGCACTTGTTCAGCCGTAAAAGTTTGCTGCGCTGGAGCCACTTCACCAAATCCGATCTGCATTCCAGAATCGTTATATGTAATGTTTAGGCCAGTGATTGCTCCTGTAATGATAAAGACCAATGCAAGGGTAGCCATGCCATAACTAAATCGAGCAAAGCCACTTTGTGGTGATATCAGGGCTATAAATTGCTCCCAGATACTCGGCTTTTCATCGTTATTGGGTTCCATGATTACGAGCTGCTCGTCTGGGTCCTGCACAGGTAGGTGATGCAAGAACGACTGTGTATCAGAAAGCTCCGCAAATTCTTGTTTTAGGTCATCGTGTTGCTCCACAAAGAGCATTAATTCTTTTTCTTTCTCGGTATCTAACTCACCATAGAGGTAATCCATTAAGAGTAATCGAGCTTCTTCTTTAGTCATCATAAGTAAAAACCTCTTTATTGATATTCCATGCGTCGAAGGTTTTTTTGAGGGCCTTCAACCCATAATACATTCTTGATTTCACGGTGTTAATTGGTTCGTCTAAGACTTCTGCAATTTCTGGGAACGTAAGTCCTTCATATTCTTTCATGATTACAACTACTCGTTGTTCGTTTGGTAGCTGCAATAATGCTTTGTGTAGCAATACCAAACCTTCGTTGCGTAGAACTTCAGAATCGGCTGAGGTTGTCGTTTCTGATTGGGGTGCTACTTTTAGTGCCTCATACGAGGTTGCTCTTTTACGTCCCACTCTCTTGAGTTCATCGAGGCACAAATTGTTTGCAATACGGTATAGCCAAGAGCTAAATTTTTGGGCATCATCCAAAGTATCGAGCTTTTGATATGCCTTGATGAAAGTTTTTTGAGTGATCTCTGCGGCATCATCAGAGCAAGCAAAGTAACGGTACGCAAAGTGATGGATTTTACCTTGCCACCTACTTACGAGTACGTTAAACGCTTGGTGATTACCACCTAAGAAATCCTCAACTAACCGCGCATCTTCCATATTATCGTTTTGCAATTCTTGTCCCGAAATTTGTTCTCGTAGGCTAAGACGACATGAATCAGAATATAGTTTTAAGAGAGTAGAGTTTTATTGAAATAATTTTACCCTAAAGGGCAGGGGAAGAGGAAAGGCTTTTGTTGAATTCTAACTCAAGTTGTTGATAGTAGTGTTCTTCGGATAAATTTAAATTCGAAACAGAGATTCCCAGAAGCCGAACTTTACGAGTTCCAACATCCGTTTGCTCTAAAAGCTGACGTACAACTTCTGCTATATCCTCTGTTCGATTGGTATAGTTAGGAAGCGATTGGCTGCGGGTGATGGTGTCGAAGTTTTTGTAGCGCACTTTAAGCGTGATAGTCTTGCCTGCGGCTTGAATTTTTTTCATCCCTTCTGATATGGATTCAGATAATTCATCCAAAAAAGAAGCAATCCAGTTTAAGTCTTCTTTGTCATCTGAGAAGGTTCGCTCTTTGCCATACGACTTTCGGGTACGATGCGCTTTCACTTCACGGTTATCGATTCCGCGAACAATGTGATAATAATGACGGCCCGATTTACCAAAAGCTTTAATCAGATCTAGTTCCGTCCACTTCTTTAAATCCGCTCCTGTTTTGATACCTAGTGAATGCATTTTTTTCTGTGTTGCTTTCCCAACACCGTAGAATTTTTTGATATCTAATTCCTCCAAAAATGTCTGAGCCTCTTCAGGAGTAATGAGAGTAAGTCCATTCGGTTTGTTGATATCAGAGGCTACTTTTGCAATGAATTTACAATAACTCACTCCGGCTGATGCGGTAAGTTGGGTAGTTGAATAAATGCGTTCTAGAATTTCTTTAGCAATTAGGGTAGCCGATTTCATGCCCTTGTGGTTCTCGGTTACATCAAGGTAGGCCTCATCCAATGACAAGGGTTCCACTAAATCCGTATAGTCATGAAAAATCTCTCGTATCTGCCGGGAGGCTTCCTTGTATGCTTCGAAGCGTCCTTTCACAAAAATACCATGAGGACAAAGTCGTGCCGCTTGGGCACATGGCATGGCAGAATGTACTCCAAATTTACGTGCTTCATAGCTAGCCGTTGATACCACCCCTCGACCATTAGGGCTACCACCTACTATAACGGGTTTGCCACGCAATGCTGGTTGGTCTCTCTGTTCTACAGAGGCAAAAAAAGCATCCATATCAATATGGATTATTTTGCGGTATATGGTCGTTGGTTTCATACATTAATTATACATATAACTGAAATCAAAAACATTGTTAAGCGAGAATAATGGGCATAAAAAAAGCCTCCGGTTGGAGGCTTTAAAATTGGAGATAAAAATTTGAGAGGAATTATCCTTCTGCTTGAATCTCTTGAGCTACTTTCTGTACTTCATCAAGAACACGAAGTAAGTTGCCACTCCAAAGTTTCTCAATTTCTTCTTCAGTGTAGCCACGCTTCACAAGCTCGAGGGTTACGTTGAAGGTTTCAGAAGCGTCCATCCATCCGTCAACACCGCCACCGCCATCGAAATCAGAGCTGATTCCAACGTGATCCAATCCGATCAGTTTTACCATATAGTCGATGTGGTCTACAAAGTCAGCAACATCTACTGGTGGTGCAATTTCTTTTACTTCTTTCTCAATTCGAGGAGCTGCTTTTTCACGCATTTCGCTGAGTTTAGCAAAGTAAGCATCACGAGTATCGGTGCTCATGGCACGAATAGAATCTCTACTTACAAGCTCAAAGCCCATTTCCTTTGCTACTTCAGCTTCAATTTTTGAAGCCGCTTCGCGGTTAGCGCTATGCTTTTCAGAATCTACATAGCTTCTAAAAGCAACAGTCTGTACAACGCCACCATTTTCTTTCAGAGCTAATAATTCTTCATCATCAAGGTTTCTACTTACGTCGTTCATAGCACGTGCAGAAGAATGTGAAGCAATTACAGGTGCTTTTGAAAGCTCCATGGTTTGAAGGTTAGCTTTCTTAGATGGGTGAGAAAGGTCAATCATGATTCCCCACTTATTCATCTCTTTAATTACTTCCTTTCCAAAGTCGCTAACTCCATCGTGTAACCAAACATCATCTCTTTCTCCTGTATTCGAGTCACTTAATTGGCTATGGCCATTGTGAGAAAGCGACATATAACGAGCGCCTTTGTCGTAAAACTCTTTTACTCGTTCAATTTCCATCCCTAATGGGTAAGCGTTTTCAACACCAATCATGGCTACTTTTTTCCCTTCAGCAACAAGAGCACGAACTTCATCAGAAGTAGTAGCTAAGCCAATGCGGTCGGGTGCAAAATCCTTAACTAAACGGTGAATGGCATCAAATTTTGAAGTAGCATTTGCATAAGCGGCATCAAAGCCTTCATCCGTTAAATCGCCTTGGCCTGTGTATACAATAAAGAAAGCTACGTCTAAGCCACCTTTTTCCATCTTAGGAAGGTTAACTTGGGTATTAATATCAGAAGTATAGTTTTTCTCTTCTGTGAAGTTTGCCACGTTAATGTCGGCATGTGTATCTAGTGTGATAACCCGGTCGTGAATCTCGCGAGCTTTAGAGATAAGCTCCGAATCCACTTCATTATTTGATGAGCACCCCCCGATCGTGAACATTATTAAAAGTGCTAATATGGATGAGAATTTCATGTTTTATCGTTTTGATTAGTATTTGCTATAGGCTCCATAAATAGGAAAATAGGAACTATTTGATGGCCAATATGTTGAAATGAGTGTAAATAAGAAACAAACAAGCAGGCTGATTATGATTTTTTTTGGACTTTTAACACTTGGTAGCATTATTGGATGGTTGAGCTATATGTTTTCTGGCGACCATGGCGTTCGTATGATTCCTAGTATTATTATTGGTGCGATTTCGGCCTTAGTAGGTGGTGTGATTGTGAAATCATTTAACTTAGTAGGTGCCGGTTATTATGCGGCAATTACTACAACATTGGTTCTATTCACCATTAACTCATTCCGTAAGCAAAAGCCTATTTTTTCGAAAACCTAAAATCGGGAACAAAGTTGATGATTGAGGTATAAGCATTCAAAAGTACTGCTCACAGAATGCCTCAATGAATGAACCGCAAAGACCGTAACATCAACTTATTCCTCACACTTTTTCTTTTAGCCGTAGGCTTGTATATGATAATAGCCGCTGCTTGGGGACTAATAACTGTTCCCTCTTCTGAGCTATTCGATTTTGAGAATCAAGACATTCCTATCTTCTTGTATATTACTCAGCTTGGGGGCGGCTTTATAAGTTTATTTGCCAGTATCGGCCTATGGTTGCGTACAAAGTGGGCCTTCGTGTTTGGTCTGTTTAGCTCCGGAGTTTTAATCGCCTTTCATTTAAATAACTTGGGAAGAGCTATATATCAAAATCCAACCGAAGCCATTGTAATGGCAGTTATCATTGTGATCATTCTACAAAGTTTGCCGTTTCTGATGAGGCACAGTCAGCGAATGATGTAACCCCTTCGCTGTTGTTCCGTGTAAGGCAGCATGGAACAAATTTCTCAAAAAGATATTGATTGGCTACTCAATAAAGAGTCCTTTGCAATCGAGGGCAAATGTTCTTCTGATATAACACCAACGGCCCCTAAGGAAAGAGTAAAGAAAAAGAGAACTTTTCTAGGATTGCTGACCAAGCTCATAGGCTTGGTTTTATTATTGGTGCTTCCCTTTTTTCTTCTCATCCGAACATCAGTATATCTTAATATCACGCACGGCTATAACGGATGGTTAGCACTTACTGGCGGCATCCTTCTTACGTCATTTATCCTATTAGTGTATCAGCTTATTTTATTTCGAAGGGCCAAGCACAAAAAACGAGTGGCCAAAATCAGTGGCAGTATAGCCAGTATCATGGTGGGTGGATTCTGTTTATATGCTGTTTTTTATCTATCAGGGGTACATGCAAAGAGTGAAGAAGTAAGAGTTGTATATCGTTCATTGCACCCCATATTAAGAGTGGCGGTTGCAACCACAACCCTCGCTGATAACAGCTTGGTTATTACCGACATCAAACGAACAGAAGAAGACTATGCAAAGATGGGAATCCCTTTAAACAGGGCATCCATGCACTATGAACAGAGTAATGGTTTTGTGCATGCAATTGACCTGCGTACAAAAGGACGATCTGAGTTTCGGAATAAAAGTATAGAGTATGCTTTGAAGGCAGTGGGTCTTAAAACACTTCGGCATGTTGGTACGGCTGACCATTTACATGTAGCTCTGCCACTTTCGCATAATAGATAAAAGCCCTTTTTCTTGTTTCTAAGTTAGATTATTGCGACCATCCAATTATCAACCAACTGCATAATATCTACACGATGTCGCATTATAAATTTTACGAACAGGTAAATAAGAATTTTGATAAAGCAGCCCGTTATACAAAGTTTGATAAAGGGCTTTTAAACCAGATAAAAGTATGTAATACTGTTTATCACGTAACATTCCCAATCCGTAGAGATAACGGAGACATTGAAGTGATTGAGGGATGGCGCGTAGAGCATAGTCATCACAAAACACCAACAAAAGGTGGTATTCGATATAGCCACAAAGTGGACGAAGATGAAACTATGGCATTGGCTGCATTGATGACTTATAAGTGCGCTATTGTAGATGTGCCATTTGGTGGTGCAAAAGGTGGTGTTAAAATCAGTACTCGTGATTATTCAGTAAGTGAGCTTGAGCGAATTACTCGTCGTTATACGTATGAGTTAATCAAAAAAGGATTTATTGGTGCAGGGGTAGATGTTCCTGCTCCAGATTACGGTACAGGAGCTCGTGAGATGGGCTGGATTTTAGATACCTACCGTCAGATGAATGAAGACTTAAATGCAGAAGGTTGTGTAACCGGAAAGCCAATTCAGCAAGGAGGTATCAGGGGTAGAACCGAGGCCACGGGTCGTGGTGTATTCTTTGGTATCCGCGAAGCTTGTAATGTGAAGAAAGACATGGACAAGCTTGGACTAAGCGTAGGCGTAGACGGGAAGACATTTGTAGTTCAGGGTTTAGGAAATGTAGGATACCACGCTTCATTATATATGACCCAAGCGGGCGCAAAGCTTGTAGGTGTTGCTGAAATGGAAGGCGCAATCTACGATCCAAACGGCCTAGATTTAGAGAAACTAGTTGAGTTCAGAAAAGAAACAGGAAGCATCATCGGTTTTGGTAACAGTAAAGAGTTATCAACGAACAAGGATGCTTTAGAACTGGAATGTGATATCATGATTCCAGCGGCGCTTGAAAGCCAAATTACTGGCGATAATGCCATGAAGGTAAAGGCTAAGATTATTGCCGAAGCGGCCAACGGACCAACTACAGCTGATGCACATGAAATGCTGAAAGAACGTGGTGCTTTGATTCTGCCTGATGCTTACTTAAATGCCGGTGGTGTAGTAGTATCTTACTTCGAGTGGTTGAAAAACATTCAGCACGTTCGTTATGGTAGAATGAATAAGCGTTTCGACGAAGAAAGCTTAACACGCATCGTTCGAGAAATTGAAAAAATTTCGGGTAAGAAATTTTCAGAGAATGAAATGGAAAACTTAGCTCATGGAGCGTCAGAATACGACTTAGTGGATTCTGGACTTGAAGAAACCATGATCACAGCCTACCATCAGCTATCAGAGATTCGAGAGGAGCATAACCTCACTGATCTCAGAACAGCATCGTTTATTAATGCCATCAATAAGATTGGTATTATGTACGAGCAAATGGGCATCTTCCCATAATTTCGCTGTTACATCTTTTGGAGCCTCCTTGTTGAGGCTCTTTTTTTATCTATACTTTTTGGGGAATACTATGGACGAATCACAAATCATTAGCCTTTCAGTTGATCAATACACCCTATACGCTTTTATAGGATATCTGCTATTGATGGTAGGAATTGGCTTATACTCGGCACGATTTTCATCTTCAGGCATCAGTGAGTTTTTTATTGGTGGTCGGAAAATGAATAAACTCGTGATTGCCCTATCGGCCGTGGTTTCGGGTAGAAGTGCTTGGTTGTTACTGGGAGTTACGGGTTTAGTATATGCGCAAGGGGCATCCGCTCTATGGGCTGTTGTTGGATATACAGCGGTAGAATTAGTACTGTTTTTGACTTACGCCAAACGATTACGAGAATTCACTGAAGTGCATGATTGTATAACGGTACCAGATTTTTTTGCAACTCGGTTTAACGATAAAAATGGAATGCTACGCATTATACTGGTTATCACCTTTTTAATATTTATGGTGAGTTATGTGTCGGCGCAGTTTGTGGCTGGTGGTAAAGCATTTTCATCAAGTTTTGGGATCACACAAAACAGTGGGGTATTACTTTCAGCGGGTATCATTCTATTGTATACCGTATTAGGTGGATTCTTGGCAGTTAGTTTAACTGATACCATACAAGCATTCTTTATGATATTAGCATTGGTGTTCTTGCCAACAATAGCCATCATTGATTTTGGTGGTTGGGCAGCCATGATGGAGGCTTTACAATTGCAAGATGCAGCGCTAATCGATCCAACAGCCCTTACATTTGGAGCCTTTGTCGGTTTTGTAGGAATAGGACTGGGCTCTCCTGGAAATCCACATATCTTAGCTAGGTACATGGCTATTGATGACCCTAAGCAACTGCGATTTGCGGCAGCAATTGGAACATTCTGGAATATAGTAATGGCAGCGGGGGCCGTACTCATTGGGTTAATTGGTAGAGCCTACTTCCCTGAGGTTGGAATGCTTCCTGGCGCAGATACTGAAAACCTATATCCATTTTTAGCTCAAAATCATTTACACCCAATTCTGTTTGGAGTAGTAATCGCCTCTATTTTTGCGGCTATCATGTCTACGGCCGATTCGCAACTACTGGTAGCGGCATCTAGTGTAGTTCGAGACTTGTATGATAGGATCATTAAAAAAGACGAAGAGATTCCGCAAAAAACCTTAGTGTTATATAGCCGTTTAGTGGTTTTAGGCTTGGTAGTATTTGCCCTCCTTTTTGGATTGATAGCCCAAGACCTTGTGTATTGGTTGGTGCTATTTGCATGGGCAGGTTTGGGAGCAGCCTTAGGTCCTACATCTATACTGGCACTTTATTGGAAAGGCACAACCAAAGAAGGCGTAATTGCTGGGGTAATTTCAGGAACTGTGATTACTATAGTTTGGTATTTGATTCCTGTTCTAAAAGACAATTTATACGAGTTGATTCCGGCGTTTTTTGGAAGCCTTTTCATAACCATACTTGTGAGTAAGTGGACGAAGAAATAAGAGCCACTTTATCAAATCGAAGTCAAAAATTGTGTAAAATTTACGCACAGTAAAATTTTCAAAAACGGTTTAGAAACACCCTTTAAATCACTTTTAATGGGTGTGCTCTATTTTAGCACTCTTCTATAAACCTCTGAAAAACTGTTAGTTATTTTAACAAGGTTAACACTTCCATAATAGTGTGTTAATTTTTTGGCTTTAATAACTATTTACAACATCAAAAATTTTTAAAGGCTTACTTGGGTTGATGCACATTTCAGGGGTTATATAAAACAGCATTTTTTAAATATCCATTTGTTTATTAAGGGACTACGATATTTGGCTGTTGGGATGTATAAGACCCGAAGTGTATTCTACTATCATTAACTAACTAAAGGAATGCTAAAATGAAGGATAAATTGTTATCTATATTGGGATTACGGCATGGAATTCCTAGTAAGTGCATAAAGGGGGGCTTGGTATTAGGGCTCACTTTTATTGTGACAATGCTTCCGGTTTCGGAATTGTTTGCACAGTTCACAGTTCGAGGTACTATTACCTCCGCAACTGATGGAAGTACACTTACAGGAGCGAATGTCCAAGAAAAAGGAACAACTACAGGAACTACTACGGGAATAGATGGTTCGTATGAATTAGAAATTTCAGGGCCAAATGCGGTTTTAATTTTTTCTTACCTAGGTTTTATTAGGCAAGAAATTCCAGTTTCGGGACGAAACACAATCAATGTACAACTAGAAGAAGACACCATGATGCTTGGTGACCTAGTAGTTATTGGTTATGGTAAGCAAAGTAAAAAGACGATTACAGGTTCTGTAACATCTGTAAGCGCTGAAGAAATTCAAAATGTGGCGGCAGCCGGTACCGATCAGCTTCTACAAGGTAGAGCAGCCGGTGTTCAAATTAGCTCCAACTCTGGTACTCCAGGTGGCGGTGTATTCGTAAAGATTCGTGGTACTACCTCTATTTCAGGTGGAAGTGACCCTCTTTATGTTGTTGATGGTGTGCCGATCGAAACAGGAAGTTTCGGTTTAGGAACTGGTGGTGGTACTACAAGTGCTATTGCTGATTTAGATCCTACCGATATTGAGTCTGTTGAGATACTTAAAGATGCCTCAGCTACAGCTATTTATGGTGCTCGTGCAGCAAATGGTGTTGTCCTTATCACAACAAAGCGTGGTAACAACTCAGAGCCAACAGTAAAATTCAGCACCTACTACGGTTTTGATGAACCTGTTAAAATGCCAGATCTAGTTTCAGGTCCTGAGTTTGAAATGTTAATGAATGAGGCAGCTCGTAATAACGGAAAGACTGAACCATATGCAAACCCAGCAAATGCTATTGATACAGATTGGGCGGATACGGTATTCAGAACGGGTACTATCAGAAACTACGATGTAGACTTCATTGGTGGTAACGAAAACGTTCGTTATGCGATTTCAGGTTCTAACTTCAGCCAAGAAGGTGTTGTGAAGCCAACGAAATTTGAGAGAAGTTCAGCTCGTGTAAACTTGGATTTAGATATCAACGAAAAGCTTTCGTTCGGTACTAGTATGATTTACTCATACTCATCAAGAAACCGTGCTCGTAACAATGATAACATTACTGGTATTCTTGGTGGTGTGTACTTCTTACCTCCAAACATTCCAGTGTACCAGAACGACGGTTCATACACGAAGTTCAGTATCTTTGAGAACCCAGTGGCAGCAGCTACTGAAATCGATTTTGATATGAATGTAAGCCGTTTCATCGGAAACGCTTTCGTACAGTACGACTTCCAACCAGGCTTAACTTTTAAAAGTAGCTGGAGTTTTGATAACAACATTATCAAAGAAGATCGTTACGACAACACCTTTACTAACAACGGTGCTGCTGTAAACGGTAACGCACTTTCTAGTGTGGCTGTAAACAGAACATTCACTGGTGAAAATACTCTTAACTACTCAACAAGCTTTGACCTACACAACTTCAGTACGGTAGTAGGTACATCGGTACAAGAGTCAGAATTTGAGCGCACTACAGCAACAGGTCAGCAGTTCCCAAGTAACGACTTCCGTCGTATTACTGATGCGGCTGTACAAACTTCATCTTCAACGGGTACAAGCTGGGGTATTCTTTCATTCTTCGGTCGTGTTCAGTACGATTACGATCAGAAGTACTTAGCTACGGTAACTGTTCGTCGTGATGGTTCATCTCGTTTCGGTAAGAACAACCGTTGGGGTACATTCCCATCGATGGCACTAGGTTGGGTTATCTCAGAAGAAGATTTCTTTGACTTTGAAAGCATCAACAGCTTAAAACTTCGTGTTAGTTACGGTGTAACCGGTAACCAAGGTGGTATCGGAAACTTCCAAGCACAAGGCCTATGGGGCGGTGCAAGTTATACCGACTCGCCAGGAACAACTCCTGTTCAGTTATCTAACCCTGATCTTAAGTGGGAAACAACCAACCAGCTTGATGTTGGATTCGATTTAACAATCTTAGATGAAAAAGTGACGGTTCACTTCGATTACTACGAGAAGTTAACGAAGGATCTACTACTTGCGGTACCAGTACCAATGAGTACAGGATTTAACGAATTAGTACAGAACTTCGGTGAGCTAGAAAACAAAGGTATGGAATTAGGTATTACAGCCGACATCATCCAAGACCAAGACTTTAGCTGGGATGTTAACTTCAACATTGCAGGTAACAGAAATAAGATTCTAAAGCTTGCTGCTCCGTTTAACGTATACAACCGTGATATCTACCGTTACCAGGAAGGTTTCCCAATGTATTCGTTCTATTTCCATGAGCAAATTGGTGTAGACCCTCAAACGGGTGCTCCTATCTTTACGGATGTGGATGGCGATGGTACTTTCAACCCGAATGTTGACCGTAAGATTGTTGGTGATGCAAACCCTGATTTCTTCGGTGGATTCACAAACAACTTCAACTATAAGAACTTCGATTTATCTGTGTTCTTCCAGTATAGCTACGGTAACAAGCAGCTTCACTGGAGTCGATTCTTCCAAGAGCATGGTGGGGCAAGAAACACAAGTTTCTTAAGAACACAGCTTGATAGATGGCAGCAACCAGGTGATGTAACGATGGTTCCAAAAATGGAAAGCGCTAACTACGCTGGTAACTTACGTCCATCGCGATTTGTGGAAGACGGTTCTTACCTACGTTTGAAGAATGTAACTCTTGGCTACAATGTGCCAGCTGAATTCTTAACCGATATGGGTGTTGGGATTTCAAGAGTTCGTTTATACGTAACGGGTCAGAACTTGCTAACCTTTACTAAGTACTCTGGGCTAGATCCAGAAGTAACAGCTACAGCTTCTACAGCGCTAACTAGAGGTATTGAATTCTATACAATTCCTCAGTCGCGTTCTGTTATGGGCGGTATTAACATCACATTTTAATTGAAAACCATTTAAGATTATGAAACTTTCAAAATTATATATAGTTCTTGTCGTATTGATAGCGACTGGGTGTGATGTTCTGGATCAATCTCCACAAACAGCTATCTCAGAAGACATCGCTATTCGAGACCAGAAAAGTGCAGAAGCCGCATTAAACGGCCTGTACGATCAACTTCAAAGTGGTAACTACTACGGCGATAACATTCAAATTATGAGTGATGTCACTTCCGACATTTCTCAGAGTGTTGGTACATGGGATTTCTATCGTGAGATGGATACTTTTGTAACCTCGGCGGGTAACTTGGAAAACAGAAACCTATGGTTTCAGTTATACCAAACGGTTAATCACGCAAATAACTTAATCGCAGATGTGCCTTCATTGAGTGATGCATCGGATGCAGTAAAAGATGAGATCCTAGGGCAAGCATACTTTATTCGTGCTTTAGCGTACTTTGATCTTACTCGTACCTTTGGTGGCGTTCCAGGCGTTGCAGGTACTTTAGGTGTGCCTTTAGTACTAGAGCCATCTCGTCAAATTGATGAGAATAGCTTCCCAAGTAGAGCTACGATTGCAGATTCCTATGCTCAAGTTGATGCTGATTTAACTCAAGCGGCTTCACTACTTTCTGGATTTTCAACTCCAGGTAGAGTATCAGAGCCAGCAGTTATAGCACTTCAAGCACGTTTAGCACTTTACTTAGAAGATTTCACTACAGCTGAAGATTTAGCTACCGATGTAATCGATAACTACAGTTTCGAACTAGTAGAAAACTTCGCTGATATTTTCACAAACGAAAATACCTCAGAAGCGATCTTTGAATTGCAGTACAACACTACAGATGGCAACGGTATTAGAGGATGGTACTTCCCATCTAGCCGTGGTGGTCGTGGTGATATCGCTCTTCATACTGATTATGCTAACATGGTATTAGCTCGTGGCGCTGATGAGCGCGGTGAGTTAATCGGTTTTGATTCAAATGTTGGTGTTTACTACCCAACTAAGTATTCAAAGTCAGGTGGAGATGATAACATCCAGATTATTCGTTTAGCTGAAATGTACCTAAACAGAGCGGAAGCGAGAGCTCGTAAAACTCCTATGGATTTAGTAGGGGCTTTAGACGATCTCAATGAAATCAGAAACCGTGCTGGTTTAGCTGATACAACTGGAACAGGTGTTGATACTCAGCAAGAAGTACTAAACGCAATTGAACTCGAAAGAGGCATTGAGTTTATGATGGAAGGCCACAGATGGTATGATCTAGTAAGAACAGGGCGTGCAATTACTGTACTTACTAATGTAGAGCGTGAGAACAGTAACCCTGTTTCGCTTGCTGATCCAGATCGCATGGTATTCCCAATTCCTTCTAGAGACATTGACGCTAACCCGAATCTAGAACAAAATGATGCCTGGAAGGCAAATTAAAGATTATCTCTAATTGATAGTTAGATAGATAGGATAACATAAAGCCGGGGAGTGATTTTTACTCTCCGGCTTTTTTTATGCCTTCATTTTTGGAAGGGCTAGTTTGTACCGAATGGCAGCAACTCTAATTCCAACTATACAAGCTGTAGTGATGATGTAGTTTACGTTTTCAGGGACTTCAAAATAGATGCCCAAGTAGAAGGTTAAAGCTCCCATCAAACATGCCGTGGCATAGATTTCTTCTCTGAATATTAGTGGTACTTCACGGCAGAGCACATCACGAATAACCCCACCAACCACCGCAGAGGTCATGCCCATAACTCCAGCCATAAAGGGGTTTAAGCCAAAACTCAAAGCTTTCTCCATACCACTGATAGTGAATAGCGCGATCCCTATAGTATCAAAAATAAAGAGTGGCTTGGTGATACTATTGAATCGGTTTCGAATCAAGAAAGTAAAAGGGATTGCTGAAAGTATTACAATGGGGTAGGTGATGTCGGCTATCCAAGTAATGGGGTGGCTGTCTAATAAAATATCACGCATTGTACCCCCACCAATTGCCGTGGCGAAGCCAACCACTGCAGCTCCGAAAATGTCCATGTCTTTACGAGCGGCCATGCGAATTCCAGAAATTGCAAACACGAAGGTACCGATTATATCGAGTGCAGAAATTAAAGTCATGGTTTTAGATTAGAGTAAATGGTGATTTAAGGATATAAAAAAAGTGCCACTATCAAATAGACAGTGGCACTTCTATTTGAACAAGGTTGAATTATGGACGGAATTTAATGTCCACCTTCTTCGTAGAATTAACTTCAGTAGCTCTACGTGTAAGTTCATTCTGCATGTTTTCAGTAGCTTTAATTAAAGCTTGAGCTGATGCTGCTTCTTCATCTGCAATAACAATAGGTGTACCATTATCGCCCGCTTCACGAATAGGCTGATCTAATGGGATTTCACCAAGTACAGGTACATTAAGCTCTTCAGCTAAGCGTTTAGCACCACCTTCTCCAAATATATGGTATTTCTTTTCAGGCATATCTGGTGGTACGAAGTACGACATGTTCTCAATAACGCCAAGTACAGGTACATTTACTTTCTTGAACATAGCCACTCCTTTGCGAACGTCATCAAGGGCCACCACTTGAGGGGTAGATACAATAACGGCCCCACTCAAAGGTACAGTTTGAACGATGGTTAACTGGATGTCTCCTGTTCCAGGAGGAAGATCCAATACCATATAATCGAGTTCGCCCCATTCCACTTCTGTCATAAACTGTTTAATAGCGCTGGTAGCCATTGGCCCTCTCCAAACTATAGCTTGGTTCACATCTACTAAAAAGCCCATTGAAACCATTTTAATGCCATGTTTTTCAACAGGGATTAATTTCTTTTGGGTAGTGATGTTAGGGCGTTCAAAAGTATTGAACATGGTAGGAATACTAGGTCCATAGATATCGGTATCCATGAGTCCTACTTTAGCTCCTGTTTTAGCAAGGGCTGAAGCGATATTAACCGCCATTGTAGACTTACCTACTCCGCCTTTACCAGAGGCTACAGCAATGATGTTTTTTACGCCAGGAAGTATCTGCTGAGGCTCAGCTTGTTGTTGAGGGGTATCTTCAACTTTCTTGCGTTTCGACACATTGATACCAACTTGTATATCTACAATAGCTTCTGCGTCAATAAATTTTTTGATGGCCCCTTCGCACTTAGCCTTTAGGTCGTTGGCGAGTACATCATTTTTCTCAGGCATCTCTAAAGTAAAGGTGATGTACTTGTCCTGAATGATGATATCTTGGATCATATCAAGGGAGATAAGATCCTGTTTTTCTGTGGGGTGTAAAACGTGAGCAAGAGCGGTCTTGATTTGCTCTTTGTTGATAGACATAAATTAAAAGTGTGTCGTCAATTTCATTGTTCAATTCGAGGCCAAAGATACAAATAAATAAACTTCAATATTGAATCATACAGATAGATTCGGTGGATTTATTGACCAAGGCTTTTGCATGATGTTTGCGAATAAATGTTTAACTTTGCGAACTAAATGAAATCAATACGTAAAAAGTAACATTGCTGATGACACTAAAGACTACTCCATTTCACGCCATTCACGAAAAAGTAGGCGGGAAGCTTGTTGATTTTGCCGGATTTGAAATGCCGGTTCAGTATAAAGGGATTAAAATTGAGCATGCAGCAGTACGTAATGATGTTGGTGTATTTGATGTGTCTCACATGGGGGAGTTCTTTGTAAAAGGAGAGCACGCTATGGATCTTATTCAAAAGGTAACAGTGAATGATGCATCTAAACTAGTTCCTGGAAAAGCGCAATATTCATGCATGTGCTATGAAGATGGTGGTATTGTTGATGACCTCATCGTATATATGTTAGCTGAAAACGAATACATGTTGGTGGTAAATGGCGCCAACGTAGACAAAGACTTTGATTGGATTTCGTCTCAAAACACAATGAATGCCGAGCTCATTAATGAGTCGGATGAGTATGCACTTCTGGCGGTTCAAGGCCCAAAAGCGGCACAAGCACTTCAGTCGCTTACAGATGTAGAAATGGATAAAGTAGGTTTTTATGCCTTCACTACAGGAAAGCTAGCCGGAGTAGATATGATTATCTCTGGAACGGGCTATACGGGTGAAAAAGGCTTTGAACTATACTTCAAAACTGAAGGGGTGGATGTTCAACAAGTATGGGATGATATCTTTGAAGCTGGAAAAGACTTTGGCATCGAGCCTTGTGGACTTGGAGCAAGAGATACCCTTCGCCTAGAAATGGGTTTTGCACTCTATGGAAATGATATCACAAAAGACACTCATCCATTGGAAGCTCGGTTAGGCTGGATTACCAAATTTGATAAAGGGGATTTTGTTGGAAAGGAAGCGCTTCAAAAGATTAAAGAAGAGGGTAACACACGCCAATTAGTTGGTTTTGTGATGAACGACGAGCGCAATATCCCACGTCATGGGTATGCTATTGTAAACGATAGCGGCGAAGAAATTGGAGTAGTAACAAGTGGAACAATGTCAATTACTTTAGGTAAGGGATTAGGTATGGCTTATGTTCCAAAAGAAATGGCAAAAGAAGGCAACACGATTAAAATAGCCATTCGTAAGAAAGTTGGAGAAGCTACGATTACAAGGCCTCCATTTATTAAGAAGTAGACGGTTTATAAAACAACAATGGCAAGACTAGAATACATGGACGTGTACTTTTCCGTGCAAGCCTTTCAAGAGGAAGATTTGCGAGGGAAGTCGGCGGTTATTATCGACGTACTGAGAGCAGCATCGTCTATGGTTACTGCACTGAATAATGGTGCGCGAAAGATTATCCCTGTGGGTGCAATGGAAGATGCAGTACGCATTGCCCAAACCATGGATGCTAAAGACTATCTACTTTGCGGGGAACAAAATGGGAACACCATCGAAGGATTTCACTTAGGAAATTCACCCTTAGAGTACACCAAAGAAGTGGTGGCTGATAAGACCTTAATTATCAATACCACCAATGGTACTAAAGCCATAAAAAAGGCTTCATTAGCCAACAAAATTTATGTAGGTTGTTTCTTAAACCAACAAAGTATCCTAGAAGGATTAAAAGAACACGACGATGATGTGGTTCTAATCTGCTCTGGGTGGCAGGGAAAAATGTCGTTAGAAGATACCTTATTTGCAGGTTCTGTAATCTACGAAATGTGTGAGGGTAAGCTTCCTGAGAATACAAAGGATGGCGTAAAGATTGCCTTTAGTTTATATGAAAAGTATAAAGAGAATTTAGAGCAATCGATTGGAACAAGTGATCACGCTATTCGTTTGAAGGAACTTGTACCTGATGGAGATATTCCTTTTGTTTGCCAAAAGAATAAATTTGATGTGCTGCCCACGATGAAAGATGGGATTCTAATAAATTTTAATGGCTAAGAAAAAGCTAAATACATCTACTACTTCAAATGCCGGTATTGATGACCACCGTAAAGTGGAAATCATCGGTATTATCATCATTTCTATAGCCATCCTACTTGGGCTTAGTATAGTATCTTACTCTCCTGAAGACTACCAATATGCTCGGTCTATTTCTTTTCTCGATTTATTCGATACCGATACCACTTCCCGATTGGTTAAAAACTGGTTAGGTCCCGTTGGAGCATATCTTTCGCACTTTATGGTGCATCAGCTGTTTGGGTATACCAGTATAATCTTATCGGTTCTTATGTTATTCCAAGGGTGGCACATCTTTCGTCGCCGCCCTTATAAAGAGTTAGGGTGGATTACCATTTTAGGTGTTTGGAGCACCATTCTACTATCTGCTATTTTGGCTTGGTTTAATATCAACTTGGTTATGCCTGCCGACTCGGTTTGGAGTGGTGCTGCTGGATTAGCTATCTCAACCATACTTCAAAATTTCACAAGTAGCATTGGGTCTATCATTATTCTATTCGTGATGGCCGTAATTACTATGCTTTTATTAATTGATCGCGACTTACAGAAGTCGATTGATAACCTGAAGCTTTGGATCGAAAACATTCAGCATAAGTTAGAAGACGCACGTATTGCTCGTGCCGAGAAGAAAGAGATTAAGGCTCAAGAACGTGAAGAACGGTTAGCCGCACGTAGGGCCGAGCGAGAAGCTAAAAAGGCCGATAAAGAAGAAGCTAAAGTTGAGAAGAAAGCCAAAAAGGCTACGCCCAAAAAGGAGGAGGAAGAAGTAACGCCTCCACCAACGATAGATGATATCGTAGCTCGTTCTCATGAAGAAGACTTGGAACGCATTGAAAATGAAAAGAAGCGTTCAGATGAAATTGATAACCGTCCAAGAGCTGCTTTAGATAAGAAGCTAGAAGAAAAAGAAGTGATTGATGAAGACGGCGATGATTTAGAAGTGGCCGTTTATAAAGGAGAAGGCGACGAAGAAGCTGGCGAAAGAGATCTAGATAAGATCAATAGAGATAAAGCTAAGGAAGTACCGGTAATTCGTTACAAGTTCCCAACTATAGATTTGTTAGATACGCCTCCTGGGAATAGAACAGAAGTTGATTTAGAAGAAATTCGAGAGAATAAGCGCATAATTTTAGACAAACTTAAGCGCCACAGAATTGAAATTGTAGGCATCAACGCCATTGTTGGTCCAACCGTTACTTTGTATGAATTAGAGCCAGCTCCAGATGTAAAGATTAGCAAGATCGAAAGCTATTCCAACGACCTTAAAATGGCGATGGCGTCTAAAGGTTTGCGTATGCTTACTCCAATTCCGGGGAAATCGGCTGTGGGTATTGAAGTGCCGAATAGCTCACGCGAGATGGTGTACATCAAGCAGGTTATCAATACCAAAAAATTCGTTGAAACGGATATGACCTTACCGGTGGCTTTTGGTAAGACGATCGAGAATGAAGTGTTTATGATTGACCTAGCCAAAATGCCTCACCTGTTGATGGCAGGGGCTACAGGTTCAGGTAAATCGGTTGGTGTGAATACCATCATCACCTGTTTGTTATATAAGTGCGATCCAGAGAATTTGAAGTTTGTGATGATTGATCCTAAAAAGATCGAGCTTGCTCTGTATCGTAATATTCAGAATCACTTTTTGGCAATGCTCCCCAATGCCGACGAACCTATTGTAACGGATACTTCTAAAGCGCTAGAAACCTTGAACAGCGTTTGTAAGGAAATGGATGATCGCTACGATTTACTAAAGATGGCTTTAGTTCGTGACATCAAAGCATACAACGCTAAGTTTAAATCAGGTGAATTGGACGAAGACCTCGGCCATCGTCATCTGCCATATATTGTAGTTATTATTGATGAGCTTGCTGATTTAATGATGACGGCGGGTAAACAAATTGAGGAGCCGATTGCGAGACTTGCACAGCTTGCAAGGGCCATTGGTATTCACTTGGTAGTTGCTACCCAGCGTCCATCAGTAAACGTTATTACGGGTACCATCAAAGCAAACTTCCCTGCTCGTATTGCTTATCAAGTGGCATCGAAAGTGGATTCTAGAACCATTTTAGATATGGGTGGAGCCGATCAACTTGTAGGCGCAGGAGACATGCTCTTTACCAATGGCGCAGGTATGACTCGTCTCCAGAATGCATTCGTATCCACCGAAGAGGTAGAGCGTATTAATGCATTTATTGGGCAACAAGCTGGGTATAAGGAACCTTTTCATCTGCCAATCATTCAAGAAGACAATGCAGGCATCCCTGATCCGTTAGATGACATAGACGAAATGTTTGAGTCGGCAGCGAAAGTGGTAATCTTGCATCAGCAAGGATCAGTATCGTTGCTTCAAAGAAAGTTGAAAATCGGTTATAACAGAGCCGGAAGAATCATAGATCAATTATTTAATGCAGGAATTGTTGGACCATATCAAGGCAGTACCGCTCGCGATGTACTCATCGACACCGAAGAAGAACTTCAAGAAATCTTGGATGGTCTTAAGGATTTGTAGCCTATGTAGCCTTTGGCTATTAGTAGGTGCTATAAGTGCTCACGCACAAGTATTCCCACAAGTGCGTGCCAATTTTGAACAAGGCCGCGTATTTGAAGCTAATTTTGAGCACGTCTACATCGATTCTTACACCAAAGAGTCATTAAGTAGTACAGGTAAAATTTGGGTATCTGCCGATAAGTACCGCTTAGAAAGTGAAGGACAGCTGCTTATAGTAGATGGTGAGACTTCAAAAGTATATGATCAGGCAAAAAATCGTGTAATCATTAGTGATTATTCGGAAGATGAGGATGATTTTGCACCATCTAGAATGTTAAAAGGCGTAGATTCAACTTATGTTATAGATGAAGAACGTCAGGAAAATGGGCATATGAAAATCATCATGGAAACAGAAGATGATTTTGCACTCTACGTGAAAGTTGAGATTTTAGTAGATGCTAATGCACATCCGATAAGCATAACGGCGTACGATTTTTCGGAGAACGTAATTGTAACGACGTTCAAAAACGGAAAATTTATAGATAAAAAAGAGGATCTCTTTGTACTAAGGTACCCAAAGGATGCTGAAATCGTAGATACGAGGTATTAATTGAAGACCACATTAAAAGTTTTAGCGGGTATAGCGGTAGCCGCTTTTTTCCTTTGGATTGCATTTAAAGAAGTAGAGTTTGAGCAAATTATTGAAGCCTCAAAATCTATGAGTTATGGTTGGATACTCCCATTTGTGGGCTGTATTCTTTTTGCACATCTCATGCGAGCCCTTCGCTGGAAACTACTATTCACAGATAAAGAGAAAACACCTCATTCCATCACATTGTTTACAGGGGTGATGGTAGGATATCTGTCAAATATCCCCTTTGCTCGATTAGGGGAAGTAACGCGTCCGGTATACGTAGCCCAACAAGTAGGCGAAAGCAACAGTAAGCTAATAGGAACCATTGTTCTGGAGCGCATCATCGATGTGGTGAGTATGTTGCTATTGATGACATTTGTAGTCGTATTCATGATATCGAGCCCGGATATTCTAAGCAACCTCTTTGGAATGGATATAACCGATTCAAGTGTGTTGATGTCTTTCGGGTGGTCGGCTTTGAAGTTTTTAGGAATAGTGGCCCTTGTGATTGCCGTATTGTACATGGCATTAAAAGCGTTAAGCAAGCAAGGTGGAGTCGTTGAAAAAGGATTTCAGAAGTTTAAAGAGATTGTTAAAACCTTTGTGGATGGGGTGCTTGCAGTTAGAGAACTGAAAAATTGGCCACTCTTTATACTGTATACCATTTTGATTTGGGTGGCTTACATTTGCATGACCTACATCCCTTTTTATATGTTCGATATGGTGGAAACCTTCGATCTTTCCTTCGCTGACGCTTTAGTAATTACGATGGTATCAGCAGTGGGTATCATAATACCAACACCAGGTGGGGTAGGTACTTATCACTTATTTGTGACAAAGAGTTTATTCTTACTATTTGCTGTACCAGAAACCATTGGTTTAGCCTACGGTACCATTACGCATGCATCTACTTTAGCAGTAGTGATTATTAGTACTCCTATTTTATTGGCCATTGATAAGTACGTGGTATTAAAAAAAGGCGCTACTAACGGGAACTGATGCAGATTTGAAAGGGTACACCTTTTAACCTGATTAGCTTAAACCTTGGTTTAAATTTTAGTACATTCCTAAAACTTTTTCTGATGATGAAACGACTCCTATTTGCAACCCTTATCATATTTTTTGTGGCTCCTGGAGCAGTAGCCCAAACAGGAGGCTCTCCTCAAAACTCACTATTACCAGAAATTGACCCTCAGGATATTGAGATTCGAAGTGAGTTTAAAGCTCGTTTCCCAGGTATCCGCCGCCAACCTATTTTAGGTTTTAACCCGAAGCCAAGAGTATTCCGAATTGACCCGAATAGGGTGCCTTTTATGGAATCGGATCGTGAAGCGGTAGCAAACATTGCACTTACAGAGCTAGACCGCCCCGTACCGCCTCAGCGTTCAATACTCACGAATCCTAAACGAGGTAGTATTTATTTAAAATCTGGGATTGGTAGTTTCTTAACTCCAGAGCTGGAAGCTTATGCCTTTAGAAGATTAAATGAGCAGAGTATCATTTCAGGAAATATGGACTTCACCAGTTCGAATGGGCATTTAAACAATCAAGATTCTGGATTTAGATTTTTCAACCTGAATGGCTTTTACGGTATAGACCTGAAAAATGGAGTAAAGGCATCGGTAAAAACGGGTGCTTTCAACGACTTCAATCACTTATTCGATTTATCACCAAATGTGCCGAATGATAATTCAGGCACCCCACAAAAGGATTATATAGGATTTAACGCAGGGGTGATTATCGAAGACAACCAGAATTCACTAGAAGGCTGGCAGGTGTATCTAAATGGAGCAGTCCTTGATGTGGACTTAATGGCTCCGAATGCTGCATTACGTGGTGGTCAAGGCGAGCAACATATTCAAGCAGGCTATGAGCGCACGTGGGCAGGTAAGAAATTATACGATGTGTTCACGGGCAACATTGATCTTAGAATGGGGAATTACTCATCGGAAGAAAATGGCAATACGCAGTGGATGAACACACAAGCTACTTTTGAGTACTCTACCTTATATAATTATTCCACAACTATAAGCTTAGAAGGTGGATTGGCTTACCTCTCGGATGGTAATCGCAACGGTGTAGCTTTTATTTCAAATGCTTCGATGCATCATACTATCAAGCAGGGTTTATCCCTTTCGGGAGCGCTGTTTACTCGTCCAGAAATGAAGACCCTTTGGGAGCATCATCAAACCAACCGCTTTATTGGTGCTAATGCCATGCTCGAATACCAATACGAGATGGGTGTGAATGGTGGACTTGAGTATGCCCCTATAGAAGCGACGAAATTATATAGCACAGTTACATACAAGTTTGTTGATAACTACGGCTATTATATGCGAAATGAAGAGTTATTCGGTGCAAATGAAGAGCAGTTATTTTACGAAGTCAATTATGCCGATATAAATAGCTTTAAATTGGAAGTTGGAATAGCACAACAAATTACGAGCGACCGGTTCTGGTTTGATGGGCGGGTGTATGCACAGCGCATGGAGCTAAAATCAGGAGGCGATGTACCTTTTGAAGAGCGATTAGGTGCAGAAGGCATGCTTTCCTTTAAACCATTGTCAGATGTATCGATAAGTACTTGGTTGCAGTATGTAGGAAAGCGTGAAGACCCAGCCAATGATGAGGATTTAAGTGCTTACAGCTTATTAAATGCGGAAGCAGAATATAGCTTAAATGAAAAATTTGGGGTTTATTTCAAAGTATTGAATATTCTAGGACAAAAATATGAGATCTGGCAAGGTTACGAAGAACGCCCATTCCAGATATTCGGAGGCATTAAAATTAATCTCTAAGCTATGACCAAAGCATTTTTAGAAGCATTTGTTATTACAGTGCGTGATCAGATCATAATGAAAAACACCGTGGAAGTGAAAGGCTTAGGTGTGTTTAAGGCTGAACATATGAGCCAACAACAAGAAAAAAGAGCGGACGGTACCACGGTTATGATGCCTCCAAAAGATTATATGGAATTCAAAGCCGATTTGGAGGACTAAGCCATGTTAATAGATAATGAGAAATTAGTTGGCTTATTGATGGAAAACTCTGGCTTGGAGCAAGAAAAAGTTGAAAAACAGCTTGCTGAGTTAGTATCTGATATCAAAAAAGCATTAGAAGAGAACGAAGCGTATGAAGTTGAAGGCTTTGGTATTTTTAGCAAGCTTGGAAATAACATTCATTTTATACCCTCTGAAGACCTAGAAACAGAAATTAATTATAAATATGTAGGCATGGAGCCTATTGAACTTCCTGGCAGTGGTGATTCAAGTTCTGAGGATAGCTCTGGCATTGAAGACAAAATCGAAGACGAGCCAACATCAGAGGAAGAGGAGGAGAATCCAATTGAAGGATTGCTCGATGAAAGTGCAAGTAAAGAGTATGAGGATCCTTTCGCAGAGATCTTTAGTGAATTAGATGAGGAAGAATCTGAGGAAGAAACGGAAGAAGATACTACTGAGCCTGAAGAGGAATTAGAAGAGGACGATATTGACTTTTCTGCACTAGAAGGAGATGGCACCGCAGAAGATGAGCTAGATGATGATCCGTTTGGTGGTTTAGAAGAAGATACAGACGAAAGTATCGAAGACATGGATACTACGGATGAATCATTAGAAGAAGAGCCTGAAACAGAAGAAATAGCGCCAAGTGGTGAATTCTTAGACGATTCAGTTTTTGACACAGAAGCTGAATCCGAAGAGGAAGAAGAAGCTCCAGGTCCAGATAAATGGGGAATTGATGCCCATAAAGAAGAAGATACTGAAAACGCTTTTGCTGGTTTACTAGGGGCAAATGCGGCTGAAGGAGACTCTGATGACAGTGATGAATCGGATGAAGAAGAAGATTTAGATTTCTCTGAATTAGACGGTACTTCTAGCGACGATTTTGATGATCCTTTTGATGAGTTTGATGAGGAAACGCAAGAAGAAGAACAAGATGACACTCTTGATGACTTCGTACCTGTTGTAACCAATGTATCATCAGGTAAAAAAGCTAAATCGAACAAAAAAGAAGCAGCTAAAGAAGAAGAGAAAGGAGAAGCGGATAAAGAGGCCGGAAAACTAGAAAGCAAAACTCCGAAATCACCAAGAGACCGTAAACAAGGATCTCCTGTATTCTTATATATGATATTGGCCTTAGTGGTACTTGGAGGTGCAGGTTATGGACTTGCGTACTTTGGAATTATAAACATACAAGGTATTACCCCTGCTTCGAATACCACTCAACAACCTGCTGTAGCACAAAATAATGTGCAACAAACTCCACCTCCACCAGTTGAAACCCCACCAGCTACACAGCAACCAACTGCTACGGAGCAAGAAGTTAGCCAGCCCGTTGAAGAACCAGCGGCTACAACAACAAGTGAGGAAGTAACAAATCAGCCTGAAGAAAATACTTTCACGCCTGAAAACAGGGTAGTGGATACCGAAAATGAAGCTCCAGTTGAAGCCCCTGCCACTAATGAGGCTGTAGAAGTAAATGCAGATACTTATGGGTTAATGGGTAGCGTTACAGATGCTGGGAACAACGGCTACACGATAGTGTTATACACCTTAAGTAGACAAGACGGTGCTGAAACACAATATCAGAGATTAACAGATCTAGGGTATAGAGCCATGATTATTGAACGCCCTTCAGATACTTATGGCGTTTTATATAGAGTGGCTATTGGACAATTCGCATCACTCGCTGATGCCGCTATTGCCGCTGAAAAACTAGACGCAGATTTTCTTGGAAACTATTTAATTGCTAAAATTTAAAATCACATCATCTACATGAAATACCTTCTTTTCCTACAGCAAGATTCATCTGCCGTAGCCGACTCATTAGCTATGGCCTTGGAAGGAGAAACCATAACGTTATTTGACTTATTTGTGGAAGGCGGAATCTTAATGATTCCAATATTTTTGCTCTTTATGCTTTCTATGTATGTAATTGTAGAACGATGGATGGCATTAAATCGATCTCACACCGACACCGATCGTTTTCTGCATTCTGTTGAAGGAATGTTGAAGTCGGGCCGCCAAACAGATGCACTTGCGTACTGCGATGATTTTGACAAGCCATTAGCACGTATCATTAAGGCAGGTATCAAGCGCTTAGGCCGACCAATTCGTGATATTGAAGACGCTATAGACAATGCGGGTAAAAAAGAGATTTTCTTCCTTGAAAAACGCATGAACTGGTTAGCAACTATTGCAGGAGTGGCTCCATTGTTAGGTTTCACAGGTACTGTAACGGGGATGATTGAAGCCTTTATGGATATTCAGTCGTTACAAGGAAATGTAAACCCAAGTGAGTTAGCGGGTGGTATCTGGGAAGCTTTGATTACCACAGCAGCAGGCTTAATGGTAGGTTTGATAGCATTCGGTTTTTATAACTTCCTGTTAGGCAAAATTAACCGTTCGATTTTTGAACTTGAAAATGCATCGGCCGACTTTATAGACTTATTGCAATCTCCAGCACCTAAAAAGCAGGCATAATTATGGCGCGCGATTTTAGAAGAGGCGATAAAAGACTTACACCACTTTCGTTATTCTCGCAATCCTCTTTGACGGATATCGTACTCCTTTTGCTGATTTTCTTTCTGCTTACATCCTCATTTGTAACCAATTTCGGTATCAAAGTGGATATCCCAAAGGCAGAATCAGGTTCTTCTGCAAATAACGATGTTGTATCGGTGGCGATTACTAAAGACGGTGAGTTCTATGTAGATGGAGACCTCACTGCCAAAGGATCATTAGCCGTGGAAATTAGAGCTGCACGCAATAATAAGACAAGTGAAACGCTTATACTACGTGCCGATAAAGACTCTAAACTCGATGATGTAGTGCGTGTAATTAACATCGGTAAGGCACTAAACATGAAATTCTTTATAGCTACGGAACAAGGCTCCATATAGCATGGGTAAAAGTAAATTCACAAAAGACGACAGCATAGCACTTACGGTAACGTTAAGTGTAAGCATCGTTATGCTTTTATTTTCGCTTTGGTATACTCTTGATATGAACCAGACCTTCCGCCCTTCGTTTGTGGAAGTAGAATTTGGTGAATTTCAAACAGGTACATTAGCCGAGTATTCAGAAGTAAAAGAAGAAGAAGTTGCTACCCGCCCAAACCCTTCAGAAGTAAAGACGGAAGAGCCCGTTGAAGAAGTGCCCAAGCCCGAAGAGCAACCCGTTAATCCAACCGAAGAAGTAACCAAGCCGGTTGATTTGCCAGATGAAGTGGAAGAGGTAATTGAAGAGCCCGTTAAAACTCCTGAAACAGAAGTGGTAGACCCTACCAAGAAAACTGCGGAAGAAGTACAGGAAAAAGTGGAAGTGCCTCCCGTTGCCAAAGAAGATTTGAGTACGAATGAAGGAGCCGAAGAGAGTGGAGATATAAAAGGCAATAGAGGAGAGACCAACGCTGATGCAGGTACAGGTAGCGATGATGAGAAGTCTGCGCCTTACGAGCTGAAGTGGGAAGGAAATCTTGAACGAGAGCCCATGGTTCAACCCCTTCCAAATAATACCGCAAATGCTGAAGGGGTAATATCTGTTCGCTTCCAAGTAAAGCCCGATGGCTCGGTGGGTTTAATTATCCCATTAAAGAAAATGAATCCTGAACTCGAAAAAGAAGTTCAAAGAACACTGAAAAGTTGGAAATTCTCACGCCTACCAAGCGGTGTTCCACAAAAAGCACAGTGGGGTACCATTACCTTCCGCTTTGTGTTTGGCTAATCACTTAATTCAATACGTATGAAAAAGTTACTACACCTACCTATAGGATTACTAGCTCTTTTATTTTTAGTAATCGGTTGTTCGTCTTCTACTGGAAATGATGGTAAGAATGATGAATTCATAGATGAAAATACATGGATCAGAGAAACCATGAGCTTGTATTACTTCTGGAATGACCTCGTTCCAGACCAAACAGATGGAAGTATTAATCCCGTGCCTTACTTCCAAAGCATGCTTGATTCTACAGATACTTTTTCATACATCGTTGAAGACGCTGAAGAACTGAATAGTAGTTTAGAAGGCTCAGCCTTTACAACTGGTATTTCACCCGGATTTGGGATTTTTGCGGGCACCAATGAAGTGTTTTTTGTAATCGAGTTTGTATATCCAAATACCCCCGCTGCTGAAGCTGGTTTGAATAGGGGTGATATTGTGCTTGAAGTAGATGGTCAAACGATGACTACTAGTAACTATCTAGAACTCTACTATAGCGGAAATTCAACTATAGATTATACTCTAGGGGAGTATTTACCCGATCAAAATGCTATAGCAAATACAGATTCTGTAGTAACGGTGAATCAGTTGGAATTGGATCTAGATCCTATCGCATATACCAATGTATATGAATACGGCGACAGAAAAATTGGATACTTATTCTATGCTCGTTTCTTAAATGGAAAAGATGACGTTTTCATCGAAAGCATGGATAACGCCCTTCAAGAGTTTAGCAATCAAGGGATAAACGAATTAGTAGTAGATCTTAGATATAACCCTGGTGGTAGAATTAGTGCTGCAGAAAATATAGCTAACTCTATAGTCCCTCTTTCGGTGGCTCAAAGTGAAGAAGTGTTTGTGAGTTTTCAGTACAACGAAGGACTGCAAAATTTCTATGAAGAACAGCAAGGTCCTAATTCACCTAACTTATTCGTTCGTTTCGATGAAGATCCTATAAACCTAGGCTTGGAAAGAGTGTTTTTCTTAACCACTTCAGGGTCGGCTTCGGCAAGTGAGCTTATCATCAATGGTTTAGACCCGCATATGGAAGTGATTCACATTGGTGAGAATACCTTCGGAAAATTTTATGGCTCCTTCGTATTTACAGGTGATGAGGCCACTCCGCCCAATAACTATGGTATTGTTCCAGTTACATTGAAGTACGCAAACTCATTAGGAGTAACAGATTTCAGAGACGGACTTACCCCAGATTATGTTGTTCCAGATAGTTTAGTAACCAACCCGTATGATATTGGTGATGTAAACGATGCAATGTTTAAAACAGCTATTGATATCATAACTGGGAATAATACTGGGCCTGCTAAGATTGGTCCTCGTAGATATGAAATGCTACCCGATTGGTATAAGCTTAAGCGAGGTAACATCTTAGGAGAGAAGTCGATAATTAAGTAGAAATTCTCTCAACGATTTTAGCGGGTCTCATTAATTTGAGTGCCCGCTTTTTTTATGTGAATGATTTGCCGTATATACCTTTGTCTAACTGTTTGTTATTTATTTGGGGAGTCAAAATTTGGGATTAAAGAAGAAGGACAAAGCGTGATTTTTCGCTTCACAAATTTTTACCTATTGCTTGCTTCTCTTACTATACATTCAGTGGATAAGAATCCACAGTAACTAACTAAAGTATTTATGGGTGTTATGATAAAGGAATGGAAAAAACTAACTACTGCGATGTTCGCACTACTATTGGTAGTATTTACAGCGAATGTTGCACAAGCACAGATCTTTGGACATGGGGAGGAAAACCCAAATCCAAAATTTGAGCAAAAAATGTTTAAGGATCTTCAATACAGAAGTATTGGGCCTTACAGGGGAGGACGTTCAGTAGCCGTATCTGGACACGACTCACAGCCTTACACATTTTATACCGGATTTACCGGTGGCGGCGTTTTCAAAACCACAAACGGTGGTAACAGCTGGTTCAACGTATCAGACGATTACTTTAAAACAGGTTCGGTAGGCGCAATTACTGTTGCCCCATCTGACCCAAATGTAATCTATGTTGGTATGGGTGAGACCGATATTCGTGGTAACATGAGTGCGGGTGACGGTATGTATAAATCTACGGATGCTGGTAAAACTTGGACCTATTTAGGTTTAGGTGATACGCAGTTTATTGGTGATATCGAAGTGCATCCAACTAATGATGATATCGCTTGGGTAGCTGCAATGGGACCGTTATTCGGTGACGTTGATAGCGAATCTAGAGGTGTTTATAAAACAACCGATGGTGGTAAAACTTGGAATAAGGTATTGTACAGAGATACCAAGACGGGTGCCGTAGATATCTCGGTTGACCCTAACAACCCTAGAATTTTATTCGCAGCCCTTTGGGAAGCTTACCGTAATCCTTGGGAAATGAGTAGTGGTGGCGATGGCGGCGGACTATTCAAGAGTACCGATGGTGGTGAAACTTGGGTTGAAATTTCTCAATACCCAGGATTACCAAAAGGTATGCTCGGTAAAATTGGTGTTGCGATTTCACCGGCGAACTCAAACCGAGTTTGGGCGATCATCGAAAATGACAATGGTGGTTTATTCCGCTCTGAAGATGGTGGAGACACTTGGAGACGTATCAGCAAAGATAGAAACCTACGCCAGCGTGCATGGTACTATACCAAAGTTGTAGCCGATCCGAAGAATGAAGATGGTGTTTATGTATTGAATGTAAGTTTCTTGAAGTCTACGGATGGCGGAAGCACATTTAGCAGAATTAGTACTCCACACGGTGACCACCATGATTTATGGATTTCACCAAGCGACCCGCAGCGTTTTATTATTGCAGATGATGGTGGTGGACAGGTTACTTATAACGGAGGTGAAGGATTCTCTTCATACATGACTTCGGCAACGGCTCAGTTCTATCAAGTAACTACAGACAACCAATTCCCATACATGATTTATGGAGCTCAGCAGGATAACAGTACAGTTGGTATTCGTAGCCGAACAAGTGGCTCAGGAATTACTGAAAGAGATTGGTGGCCAGTAGCAGGTGGAGAAAGTGGTTATATTGCTCCAGATCCAGAGAATCCAAATATCACTTATGGTGGTAGCTATGGTGGTTACTTAAACAAGTATGACGCTGAAATCGGCTTAAGCGATCGCGTTGATGTATGGCCAGATAACCCAATGGGTGCTGGAGCCGCTGAGCTGAAGTACCGCTTCCAGTGGACTTTCCCAATCATCATTTCTCCACACGACCCAGATGTACTTTATACTACATCACAAATGGTTCACCGTTCTACCGACGAAGGTATGAGCTGGGAAGTAATTAGTGGCGACTTAACAAGAAATGACAAGTCGAAGCAGCAAGAGTCTGGTGGTCCAATCACAAAAGATGATACTTCAGTAGAGTACTACAACACAATTTTCACTTTTGTTGAGTCTCCTATCGAAAAAGGTGTATTCTGGGCTGGATCAGATGATGGTTTGATTCATATCAGCCGCGATAACGGAAAAACTTGGGATAATGTAACTCCTAAAGGTTTACCAGAAACGATGATTAGCATTATTGATGCTTCACATCATGATGCAGGTACTGCTTATTTTGCAGCTACTCGTTATAAATTTGGTGATTTCCAGCCACAACTTTATAAGACTACGAACTATGGTAAGTCTTGGAAGAAAATTACCAATGGTATTCCAGAGATGGACTTTACTAGAGCGATTCGTGAGGATCCAAACAAGAAGGGCCTACTTTACGCAGGTACCGAAACAGGTATGTATGTAAGTTTTGATGCTGGTGAGAACTGGCAAGACCTACAATTGAATTTACCGCCTACTCCGGTTACAGATATAGCTGTTCATAAGCGCGACAAAGATTTAATTGTGGCTACTCAAGGTCGTTCTTTCTGGGTACTTGATGATCTTCCTGTACTTCATCAAGTGAGCGATCAAATCGCTAAGAAAGAGAATCATTTATTTGCTCCTGAAAAGACTTACCTATTTGGTGGTCGTAGTTGGGGTAGTGATGAAATGGCTATCGGTCAAAATCCAGAGCGTGGCGTAGTTGTTTACTATACACTAAAGGATGAAGTTGATGAAGAAATCAAAATGGAATTCATCGATCCTAAGGGTCAAACTATCCGCACATACTCAAGTATGAAAGATGGTAGCGGAAGACCTGTGAGAAGCTCTTCTGAGTTCTATGACGACGGTGGTGTACCTTCATCAGTTGTTAAGAACGAAAGCGGATTGAACAAATTCGTATGGGATCTTCAGTATCCAGAAGTTACAGGCCTAAATGGTGTGCAAATTCTTTGGGCAGGTAACACAGCTGGACCTACGGCTATTCCTGGCGACTATAAAGTTAAAATGTACATTGGTGATAAGATGGTAGGCGAAAGAGATTTCACTATCGTGAAAGATCCACGTTTAACAAATGTTAGTCAGAAAGATTTCGAAGACCAGTTCCAGTTAGTTAAAACAATTAAGGCGAAGTTGGATACTACTCATAAAACGATTAACCGTATTCGCGAAATACGAGCTGAAATCAATGAGTTAACAGCAGAAGCTAAAGACAACAAGCAGATTCAAGAAAGAGCAAAGAAAATGCTCGCTGCTATGTCTGAAATTGAAAATGAATTGGTTCAAACTAAAGCTGAATCTGGTCAGGATGTGCTAAACTTCCAGATTAAACTGAACAACAAACTAGCGTCGCTAGCAAGTACTGTGGCAACAGGGTACGGACGTCCTACCAAGCAACAGTATGAGGTGTACGATGACCTAGCAGCTAAAGTAGATGTACAGTTCAAGCGATTGGAGCAAGTACTTGAAGGCGAATATGATTCTATCATCATGGAATTAGAAAGCAAGAGTATTCCAATTAAGAACTAATTAGTTCTATCAAATTAAAAAGCCCTGGTCGATTTCGATCAGGGCTTTTTTTATGCTTAATAAATAATGTAAAGTAAAACGTTAGCCTTCAGACTTTTCTTGAGTGCCCTCAGTAGTAGAACTTGGCATGGCATTGCGAAAGTTAAGATCTCTTTGAGGGAAAGGAATCTCGATATCATACTCTCTAAACTTTCTTACAATGGCTTGGTTTAATTCATTAAGAATGGAGTAGTGGTCTTTTACATTAGCTACCCATACCAAAAGCTTCATATCCCAAGCTGAATCGCCAAAAGAACGTAAATGGACGTCATGCTTTGGTGTTTTTAAAATCCTATCACATTCTTCCGCTACTTCATTTAGGGCTTTAATAACCAAATCAAGATCGGAGCTGTATGAAACTCCCACATCGAGCACCAATCGATAAGTAGGGTCGCCATAGGAGTAGTTCACTACATCTTTTGAGATAAACTCTGAATTCGGCACAATGATGGAAATATTATTCAATGATCGAACCGTGGTAGATCGAATATTGATTTCTTGTACATCACCTTCAATACCATTCACCAACACTCGATCGCCAATACTAATAGGGCGTTCAAACAAGACAATAAGACCTGAGATAAAATTGGACGTCACATTCTGTAAGCCAAAACCAATACCCACAGAAAGGAAACCAAAGATGACCGCCAACCCAGTTAAGTCAACCCCAATGAATTGAAAAGAAACTAACACACCGGCAATTAGGACGATGTATTGGGTAATCCGTGAAAGGGTGAAACGTAATCCGGGATCGCTAATAAAGCGTGGAAGTACTTTTTTGTTGAGAAGCTTTTTCAGCGAGGAAGCCAAAAAAGAAAATCCTACAATGAATAGGATAAAGATGAAGATAGAGAAAAGGGTTACAGGAGTGTCTTTTACTTCAAATAACGTAGTTTCAAAAATCTGTGCTAAATAATCATATACATCTGATAATGAATATGATTCTGTTGAAGAAGTGGCAGTTGAGTCAGCTTGCATAAAATAGTTACACTAGGGTTTAACGAGTGACTCTAAAGTACGCCAAATTCACAAAAAACGAATACTATCAGATGGGCTTAAAGTAGAATTACTTTCGCCCTTTTTGTGGAGTGCTAGGTGAAGACCGACTTTTCATCATGCGGCGCATCAGTTGATCTAGCTTATCAAGTTGTTCTGGACTACATAAAGCACGAACATTCATGAAATAATCGAAATTGATTTGTTCTATTTGCCCAGCCAAAAACCCAATTTCACCCGTAAGTTCCTCAATGGATACTGAGTCATCTTGAGGTTCGCGTAACTTTGCATACAGCTCAGAACGTTTTGCGTTCATTTCCTTTTTTACGGCATTTAATTCTGTTCTATGCCCACTCATAACCTCACGCAATTCAGCCGTTTGTGCCTCAGTGAATTCTAGCTTCTTGGCTAAATAAGCGGCGTGATCGTAAGTGCGGTATCGATCTTTAGAGCGGTTATTTTTTAGCTCTGGGATGGTCAAGAATGAAATCAGTACAAGGTTGAGAACAACAAGTATGCTGATGGTCGCGATCGTAAATTTTTTCTTTTCAAAAAAGCTCATAGTTACTCCAAAGACGTAAGAGTGATACTGTAATCAGGGAAATACTCATCAGCAAATTCAACGATTTCATCTGAAGTATCTACTGAAGATTGTGAATTAACAAACCAAAGTACGGCTACATTTAGCATCAAAATGATGAATACAGCAGCGTATTTTTTAAACTCAGTAAGTGTAAAAATGCGAGCTGTTTGTGGAGCACTTTGAGAATCTATAGCATCTAAACGAGTGTTTAAATGATCCAGAAATTGATCGGATACATGAACTTTTTGAGGGTTCGAAGCCTCGTTCATCATCTCATCAAGGTGTGCAGATATGTTGTTCTTTGATTTCATAATAGAGCAATTATACCATTAGGCGAAGTTCCTTGTAAAAACTTGTGCATGATTAGAAATATTTTTCATAGTTGGCTTCCATGATGTTTCGAAGGTTTTTCTTACTTCGGTGTACTAAACTTTCAATACTCGACAAACTACGATCCATGATTTCAGCAATTTCTTTGTAGCTCACTCCATCACTTTGGCTAAGAGTAAATGCAATCCGTTGCGTTTCAGGCAGTTCTTCTAAACAATCATGGATAAACTGTTGTTGCTGTTTTTGGAGAAGAGCTTCTTCAGGGGAAGCATCTGGACTTTCTTTCATGCTCATTTCAAGATCAGCTGCTTCCGAGCGAACGCGCTTTTCGAAGAAAGCGGCACGTTTTAGACTTCTTCTTTTTTTGAGTTCGTCTAATGATTTGCTAACGGCAATACGATACATCCACGTATATAATGTAGACTCTTCTTTGAACTTTGAAATCGTACGATATACTTCTACAAATACTTCTTGAGTGAGGTCTTCTGCGTCATTTTCATCTTTTAAGAACCCATAGCATACACTCATAATCTGATCTTTGTACTCTTCAACCAATTGATTGAATGCACTTCGATCACGACTTCTAAGTTTATGTATGAATGACGATTCCTCCACTGCAAATAATTTAGCGTATTAGGCGCTAACAGGTCCGAAAACTTGTAACACGATTCTATTTAATAGGTGTCGATCTGTTTTTTATAAATACCTAGATCAGGGGAGAACTTAGGTCGTGTTAAGTTTGCTTCAAAACCTAACTTTCTAAAAGAATCATAAGCATGAATAGCTACGAAGTCCTGCTCGTAAATACCAAAAACACTAGAGCCACTTCCACTCATGGACGCATAGCTAGCCCCAAATTCGTAAAACTGATCTTTTATGTTACCCACTAATTCAATGCGCGGGAAGACGGCGGCCTCTAGATCATTAATCACAAGATATTGCCATTCTTCCACGTCTTCTTCAAGCAGAACCGTTTTTAAAGAGAATTCAGGCTCTGCATTTGGTTCACAATACTGATACGCCTCGGGGGTACTGCTAGGTATCCCTGGAAACACGGTAACTACCCAAGCGTCGGTTTGCAAATCGAGCGGCTCAATTTCGGTGCCTAAGCCTGTTGCGAAACCTGCCTGTCCTTCGATAAAGAAAGGGACATCAGCACCTAGTTTTTTCCCGAATTCAATTAGCTGTGAGGTCTCTAAACCTAAGTTGGCAATCTTGTTAATCATGCGAAGCGTTGTAGCAGCATTGCTACTTCCACCCCCTAAGCCTGCGCCCGCGGGGATGTTCTTTTCTACTTTAATGTGAAACTGATCTTTAAGCCCAGCTTCGGCCTCCAGTAATTTGATTGCCTTTACTATGAGGTTGGTGTCATCAATAGGAATTTTTTCATCACTCATGGTTAGGCTATTTCGGCTTGAAGGTGTTACTTCAAATCGGTCGGCCCATTCGATGAAACAGAACCCTGTTTCAATAGTGTGATAGCCGTTTTCTAGACGTTCTAATACATTCAATCCTAAATTTATTTTAGCATATGAATTTGAAATCCAAAGGTCTTTCATAATTGCTATCCTACTTCTGCTTTTCTTTTTCTGATTCTAAAATTTTGCTTTTGTTCTCCATCATATACTCATAAGCCGCTTCTTTATTATTGGGTATCTCTCCATTCAGAATCGCTTCTTTAACGAGATCTTTAATGTCTCCAATAATTTTACCGGGCTTTATCTCTAAGGCTTCCATAATTTCTTCGCCAGATAGAGGATTCTTCCAATTTCGGATGCGGTCTTTTTTCTCTACTTCCTTAATCTTCTTTTCAACAATGTTGAAGTTTTCTTGAAAGCGCTCCACTTTATTCTCATTCTTGCTCGTAATATCTGCGCGGCATAAGGTCATGAGGTCATCGATGTCATCTCCAGCTTCATAAATCAAACGACGTACTGCACTATCACTTACAATTTCACTCACTAAGGCGATAGGGCGCAGGTGTAGTCGAACTAGCTTTCGAACATAGCGCATACGCTCATCTAGTGGTAACCCAAGCTGGCGAAATATGCCTTTGGTCCATTTTGCACCTAAGGCATCATGTCCATGGAAAGTCCAGCCAACTCCTTCTTGGTAGCGCTGGGTTGGAGGTTTGGCGATATCATGCAGTATGGCTGCCCAACGGAGCCATAAATCTCCTCCGTATTCTACAACATTATCCAGAACCTGAAGTGTGTGCCAGAAGTTGTCTTTATGTAAATGTCCGTTTACTTCCTTTACACCTTGTAGCTTATGCATCTGCGGGAAGAACTGCTTAAGCAACCCTGTATGGAATAAATGGGTAAAACCGATGGATGGCTTATCGGTCATGATGATTTTATTCAGCTCGGTGATGATTCGCTCTTTGGAGATGATATCGAGCCGAGGTGCCATCTCTTTAATGGCTTCATAGGTGACAGGGTCAATCTCAAACTTCAACTGATTCGCAAAGCGAATGGCACGTAGCATTCTCAACGGATCGTCACTAAAGGTCTGCTCAGGATCAACAGGCGTGCGAATTATCTTGTTTTTAAGATCCTGAATACCTCCAAATGGGTCGATGAGCGTGCCATAATCTTCAGCGTTTAACGACCATGATAGCGCGTTAATGGTTAGGTCTCTTCGGAGTTGGTCGTCTTCTAAAGTTCCATCTTCAACAATAGGCTTGCGAGAATCACGACGGTAGCTTTCCTTTCGTGCTCCAACAAATTCGAGTTCGAGATCGCCAGCCTTAACTAAAGCTGTACCAAACTGTTTAAATACGGATAAGTGCGAACCTTCGAGTGCTTGATGAACTTTTTCGGCTAAAGATATTCCCGACCCAATCGTAACAAAATCAAGGTCAGGGTCTGTTTCTTTAAGTCTGTCTAGATAGTAATCTCGTACATAACCCCCTACAACGTATACAGGCTGGTTAAGATCCTTGGCAGATTTACTAATAACCTCAAAAACTCTTTGGTGAGACTCAGGAATGTGATGCTCAAATTTCATGAGGAAAAGATAACATTATTAAGTGTTGCTTTCAGACCTTAGTTTTTGAAAATTATCCGAACTCTATTTCAGAGCTTTTAACAAAATAATTTGAATATGGAATTTCCTACAAATTGGCTTATTGCCACCAACGGTTCAAAATATGCAAGCGAAGCTGTAAAACATGCAGGGATGTTAAGCGCAATGCTTAAGGAACGCCCAAGGGTTACGATATTAGTTGTGGCCGACTCAAAAGAAAGTGAAGATACAGCTAAAGGCATCGTAGAAATGGCTAAGTTTCTATTTGAAGAGCATAGTGGACCTGAATTTGACCCAGATTTAACAGTAAAAGTGGGCGAGCCTGGCGCAACCATAGTTGAAACAGCCAAAGAATTGGAGTGTGATCATATTCTAATTGGTGGTGCAGATTTCAAATGGGATGTAAACTCGAAAGATCCTGGAGGCATTAGTAACTACATCATTGATAAATTTCATGGTGTGATTACTGTTGTAAAGTAACATTACGCAATATGTTGAAGCGTTCAACGTAAAGTTACTTTAACAACACATTGATCTATTTATGCATACTAAAATAGCTGCTATTCTATTAGGCACGCTACTCTTTGCGTGTTCCGTTTCAAATACAAACCTTAGTGATGTTGAAGGCGAACTCAGGGTGTCTGAATCTCCTCGTGAGGTAATATTTTCTGTAACTAATACAGGAAGTGAATCCGTTGAATTTAATTTTACCTCAGGGTGTCAAGTGAAGTTTGTTCTGCTAGATGATGAAGGAAATACAGCTTATGATTCAGAATCTAATACTGGGTGTACGGCCGCTCTAACTTCATTTACCCTACAACCCGAGGAAGTAAAAGTCTTTGAAATAAAAGAAGAATGGATTCCTGATTCTATTTCTGGTTCTTATATACTAAGGTCAGAATTGATTGGATACTCAGATGTTTCGGATACGACAGTTATTGTAGTTCAATAACCTTTAGATCCACCGCCTTACCGAGTTACAATAGTCTTTAAATTCGCTTCCAAATTTCTCTAAGAGTATTTCCTCTTCAGGCCTTATTTGGAAGCGAGTCATATATTCAATGAAGAAAGGGATGAGTATAAAAGAAAGCACATTAGATAGCGCAAAAGCCCAAGCAACTAATGCCAAAAGCATACCAACATACATAGGATTGCGTGTATAAGCATATATACCCGTTCGAACAAGAGTGCTTGCCTTATCAGGTTTGGAAGGGTCTACAGTAGTAGAATTACGCTGAAAGTTAATGCCAGCTATCGCTATGAAAATAAATCCAGTGGCTAAAATTAGATAAGCGATTGCCTTTGAGTATGGAATTTCGAGAGTTGCGGCGGGAACAAATCGATCTAAGCTATACATACAAGCGCCCCAAAATACCACAACAGTGACGGGTAGGAATTTGAGTTTTAGACTCGAAAGATTCATATCAACTCCCATGAAATTAAAAACTAGGCTCTCTTTTATAGGAGCCTAGTTAGTATAAAGCATTTACTTGATTTCAAGCGTGCTGTGGTCACCAATATCTACCTTACCATTTACATTTTGAAGCTTGGTGTGTGCTCCAATGGTAGAACCGCTTGTATGTACGTCCTCTAAGTGGGCGTTTTCACGAATAATAGTATTACTCACTTTAGAGTTTTTAATAACAGTACCCGCTTCGATGCTTACATGTGGGCCAACTTCACTGCCTTCAATGGTAACACCATCGGCGATGAATACAGGCGGGTGTATGGTTGAGTTCGGGAACTTAGAAGCATCGTAAGAGTGGTTTTCTTTAGCTACAATTTCACCGGTTGTTTCAAGCCAAGCGGGTAGAGTACCACAATCGAGCCACTCATCTACGGTAGCAATTTTAAAAACTTTGCCCTCATTGATCATGTTGTCGAGTGCTTCAGTAAGGAAATACTCACCACCAGGACCTTTGATGTCTTCTTCCATTACACGGTTAACTTGACGCTTCAATTCTTGACCATCTTTGAAATAATACACCCCAATGATGGCTAAGTCTGAGATAAACTCTTTAGGCTTTTCAACGAATCCAGTGATTTTTTCGCCTTCATGTACGGCAACCCCAAATCTTGATGGGTCTTCAACACGCTTTAACCAAATTACACTATCAGCCCCTTCAATATTGAACTTCTCTTTGCTATCAAAGAGGGTGTCGGCAAAAGCGACGATCACTTCGCCATCCAAATCTTCGTTCGCACAAGCAACAGCGTGGGCTGTTCCTAACGCAGGAAACTGAACTCTGAATGTTGCCTTAGCATTATGCCGGCTACTCATTTCAGTAAGTTGGTCTTTGATGTCTTGCCCAAAGTCTGGACCTAAGATGTAAACAATTTCTTCTATCTTACGATCTAAGGTGCGAATAAAAGTTTCCACTAACCTCTCAATGATCATCGTTCCTGCAACAGGAAGTAGTGGTTTGGGTACAGTGTGGGAATGTGGGCGAACGCGTGTCCCGCGACCCGCCATTGGGATAATTAATTTCATATATTCGACTCCAATTCGAAACTTTTGCTGTTAAATCGTGGTGAATATACGGGCGATAGCTGTTAAATTCGACAGCATGCCTATATCCATAGAATTATTCACAATTAAATAATAAGAGCTTGTTCTGGTATCATAGCGTACTCAATATCTGTTCCGTACTATTTTGTCTCATTCTACTAAGGTATCATTGGTACCGCACAAAGTTTTTCTTGCACACATTTCAGCAGGTAGGGTATAAACAGAATGAGTTTTGGGCGTGGTTAAAAGACCATTGGGATGAAAAAACTATTCCTCTTGAGCTAGGCATTATCAACCTTTTGTTATTCTTGGTAATTGCAATGGATGCATGGTTCGAACTTGAACTCACGAAGTCTTCTATCGCCGTTTCCTTTTTTATCTTTGGGTTGTTCTGGTTGGGTTCTGTAAAACGCTATCGTCAAGAAAAAGTGAAAAAGCCTTTAGTGCTCACTTCACGGGTAAAAAGATTGCTTATACCCATTGCCATCTTAACCCTAATCTTTCCTCTATTTTTTACCTATAGTGCATTCACTGGAAGGGTGTTGTTCACAAATCTTGCGGTGCAAAATTTTGATACCGCCTTACTCAACTTTGATGTAGTTCTATTAGCATTTGGGTGGGTTTTTGGAGCCATTTTAATTCCATTCATAGTTTGGATATCAGGACAAATTACACGTCCCGTAGAGGCAAGAATACAAGAAGGATTCAAAGAGCAGGCTCGTAAAAAATTAGCTTCTATGCCTCACCTAAAGGTGATTGCAATTACGGGGAGTTATGGTAAAACGAGTACTAAATTTATGGTACGTGATCTTCTGAAAGAACGATTTAGTGTATGCTCCACTCCCGGTAGCTTTAATACGCCAATGGGTATTTGCAAGGTGATTAATAATGATTTGCAATCGCACCACCAGATTCTAATCCTAGAAATGGGAGCTCGTTATGCAGGGAATATTCAGGAGCTATGCGATATTGCCACGCCGGATATTGGCATTGTTACTAATGTAGGGGTGGCTCACCTCGAAACCTTCGGAGGTCAGGAAGTAATAGCCAAAGAGAAAGGCACCTTGATTGATAATGTGAAATCAGGAGGTGTTGCCGTATTAAATGCAGATGATCGTTATGTAAGTAGAATGGGGGAGTCAAGATCAGATTTAAACCGCATAATGGTTGGCTTAGATACCGGTGTCATCCAAGCACGAGATATTTCATATGATACAGAAGGAACTCGGTTCGTAATTCAATTTGAGGAAAAAGTAGAGGAGTTTAGAACTAAGCTACTTGGGGCACATAATGTGCAAAACATGCTCTTGGCAATAGGGGTGGCTCATCATTTAGGCATTAGACCTAAAACGATGACTTTAGGCGCTGCAAATATAGAACCGGTTGAACACAGGTTGGAATTAAAAAAAGCAGGTCAGTTCTTTGTAATAGATGACGCCTTCAATTCGAACCCTGTTGGAGCAAAAAATGCAGTTGAAATCTTATCACAATTCAATTCAGGTAGGCGAATTATCATCACCCCTGGAATGGTAGAGTTGGGTGAGTTAGAATATGAAGAGAATAAAAACTTTGGTAAAGCAATAGGGCAGGCTAATCTAGATTTAGTGGTGTTGGTAGGTGAAGATCGTTCAGTTCCAATACAGGAAGGTATTTCAGAAATTGATGGGCAGTCAGATAAAGTGAGAGTTGTTACTTCCCTATTTGAAGCCAATGAATTGGTGCATCAGTACGTGCAAGCAGGCGATGTGGTGCTTTACGAGAATGACTTACCAGACGTTTATAACGAAGGCTAATTATTCGTAACGAATAGCGTTGGCGGGTTCTACTTCAGAGGCACGATTAGCAGGATACCAACTTGCTGCTACACATAAGAATAAACTACCTGCTAAAATGATGATCACATCAGTAGGTTGTACAAGTACAGGATACGCATCAATGAGAAAGGCTGAGGATAGCTTTACTAAGCTAAATTCGGCTTGTAGCCAACAAAGTAAGAGCCCTAAACTGCCCCCAATGGTGCAACCAATAAGCCCAATATAAAATCCCTGCTTTCTGAATATGGAGCGTATGGCTTCTTTAGAATATCCCATGGTAATCAGAATGCCAATATCCCTTTTTTTCTGAATTACAATCATTGTGAGTGAGCCTACTATGTTTAGCACGGCCACTATTATGATTATCATAAGGATGATATAAGCTCCCCACTTTTCAAGATACATCACATCATATAGTGGCTTTTGCAAATCATACCAAGATGACACTTTAAAGCCGGGGCCAATAGCTTGAGTGATCTCAGGTTTTAGAGACTCTGCATTTTTAAAATTATCCAGTTTAACATCAAAGCCAGATATGTTATTTCGAGCACGAAAGAGCCTTTGAGCTGCGGTTAAATCAATAAATACCTCGGCGCCCCCACCAATTTGCTCTAAACTGTAACTGCCGCGAACTTCAAATCTATATACACGTGGAGCAGTAACTTGAGTAAGTGTTTTTCTCATACCTGAAGCGCTTAGAAGTGCAACTTCATCCCCTAATGATAAGCCAAGTTCGTTACGCAAACTTTCATGGATAACTAGCCCTGGTTTGCGATTTCGCACGCTCACATCAAACACACCAGACACAATGCTATTGTCGATATCAATTAGTTTGAGAAAGCTATCTTTCTCTACACCTTTTAATTCTATTACTTTGTTTTGGTCTTCATTATTGGCCAGTAACGCTTTCCCATTTACATAAGGAGATATGAGTTCAATCTCTGGGATAGTGGAAAGGGATGCTCGCTTATCTTCGAAGTTAGAAAACACTGTGCCTTCCATCGATTCAATGCGGATATCTGGATCATAGGAAAGTAAATAGCCTTGAACAACATCAAAGAAACCATTAAAAACCGACAGTATGAGTATCAATAAGGCGGTTCCAATAGTAACACCAATGATGCTAATAAAGGTAAGAGTTGAAATGAGGGAGATATGTTTTCTTGAGAATAAATACCTCCGAGCTATGAGTCCCGTGTTTTCCATTGCTTAAAAATAGAGAATGCTTAGTTCTGAAACAGCATTTATTCAGATAGATTGTATGAGTTCTTAATGGGAGGAAAAAAGATAGATATGGGCATGATATTAAGGTGAGATTATGATTGTAAAAAATCATTTCACTTAATAAAAGCTGTTCTTTAATACGATATTCAGATTCTGTATATTGAGGGCTTTGATTTTTAGGATAAAATGCCACATAGTATTAATCATTTACCGAATCGTACACAAAAGCCTCGCTCAAACGGGATGACTTTTGTATTAGATAAAGGGTTGAGCATAAGGGAAAGTGAAGACTTCTGTCAAGTTTGCTCCAACTCTGTTGATGTAGTTAAATTAGGGTGGGGAACTGCTCTAGTAACTCAAAATCTAGAAGCCAAATTAGAAGTTTATGCCAATGCGGGTATCTCTGTGTATTTAGGAGGTACCTTATTTGAAGCGTATTTGGTGCGTGGGCAGCTCGATGCATACGTTCAGCTACTTAAAAAATATAACATCGATACGCTTGAGGTTTCCAATGGAACCATTTGGTTAAGCGATGAGAAGAAGCAGGCGATTATTCGAGACCTAAGTCAAGAATTTAAAGTATATTCTGAGGTTGGGAGTAAAAACCCTAACGAAGTTATTCCTCCGTATAAATGGGTTAAAGTAGTAGTTGAGGAGTTAGAAGCCGGTGCTGAAAAAGTGATACTAGAAGCTAGAGAAAGTGGAACTGTAGGGATGTTTCGTCCTAGTGGGGAAATTCGCTCTGGCTTAATTGAAGAAATCACTGATCAGATTCCAGTGGATAAGCTCATCTTTGAAGCTCCTAAGAAGGAACAACAAGTTTGGTTCGTTAAAAAATATGGATCAAATGTAAACCTTGGAAATATACCACCAAACGAAGTGATCTCGTTAGAGACTATTCGCTTGGGTTTAAGAAGTGATACTTTAATGGACTTTTGTTCCATTGAAGATCCTGATTTTCAGCAAATGACGAGAGATCGTTCAATTTCAAACGACGAGTAATAAAGTATACATGAAAATATTATACGCAGCAGCAGAGATATCACCATTCGCTAGAATGACATACACCGCAGATTTGCTCCGCTTTTTGCCAGCATCTTTGCAAGACAAGGGATTTGAAATAAGAATATTACTGCCTAAATACGGTTCAATTAACGATCGTAGAAATAGGCTCCACGAAGTGATTCGATTGTCGGGAATTGAAGTTGAAGTTGGCGACAATATCGAAAGCATGAAAATTAAAGTAGCGAGTATCCCAAATGCGAAGCTGCAGGTATACTTCTTAGATAACGATACCTATTTCAAGAGAAAAGGATTGTTTAAAAAACCGAATACCGACGAGTTTTTCCCAGACAATGACGAAAGACTAGCCTTCTACAATAAAGGCGTGCTAGAAACAGTTATGAAACTCGGCTGGGAACCCGATATCATTCACTGTCATGACTGGCCTGCTGGACTTATTCCATTACTGGTTAAAACGAAGTATAAAAATGAAGAAATCTTCAAGAACACGAAGATCATTTACAATCTTCATCACCCAGAGAATGAAGGCCAAGCAGATACAGCAAAGATCTTGGAGCTGTTAGGTTTACCAGACGATATAAATATCAACGAGCTTACTGATAACGGCAAAGTAGACTTACTACGTTTAGGTCTTAAATACAGCGATCATGTTGTAACCGGAAATTATCTCAGAGATGAATTCGATGATGCATTCAAAGAATTTGGTATCACACCAGATCAGATTCAAGGATCGCCAGAAGACGTTTCAGAAAAGTTTGCTGAATATTATAACAAGATTGTTAAATAATTTAATCGAGTAGAATACATTGAAGGAACGCATTTCTAGAGCTGCACTCACGGGGCGGCTCATTTTATCTGTAATGGTTTTGGCTGGAATTATAGCTTGTGAAAACCCAAGTTCGGTGGGGAGTACTATTGTACCAGGAACCGATATCAGATTCGATACACTTTTAGTTAATAGCATAACCCCACAAACCTCAGAGATATATTCAGGACAGTTAGCCAGCATTCAAATGGGCTATTTCGAAGATCCTGTATATGGTAATTTTGAATCTACATTTTATGTGCGTCCAAGCCTCATCAATTTATCTGATGATGATTCCTTGGATGTGAACAGTAGAGTTCAGCTTCAAATTACTTTCGATAGTACAGATGTTTACGGTGATCCTGAATCACAAACTAACTTCACCATTTATGAAGTAACTGAGTCTTGGAGAAGTTCATCATTGAAAGCTACGGACGTAATTGCTTACGATAGCGCTACACCATTAACTACTTTTTCAGTGACTTCTGAAGATTCGGTAATTGTAGAGTTGCCAAGTTCATGGGTGCAAGCATATGCGGCCTACGCCAATAGTGATGATGAAAACATCGACTCGGTGTACGTTCGTGAATTTCATGGCCTTGCAATTGTGCCTGAACAAGTGAGTTCAAAAATCATTCATGCTATACCTTCTGGTAGTTTCTTTACTCATATCGATACTGTAGCAAGTGATACCTCTAATTTCACCTACAGAGATGTAGGTTTCACATTAGATACTAGCAATGCGGCTGCAACACCGAATCGCATCAAGTTTACTTCCTTTTTAGATAATTACGCATCTGTAGACCTAAATGGACTTGTAGATGGATACAGCAATGAGAATGTAATTAAAGCAGAGTTGGTTGTTTACGAGGACAATGAGTTTTTAGAAAACAATGGAACTCCCGGAGCCGAGCGTATTAATCCTGTATCAATGAACTTAAGTGGTGAACTTAACATCGACTTGGTTTATGGTTTACAATTTGGAGGGTCAACTTCTGGAGTTATAAGAGACTTTTCTGTTCAAGACACTCTCTCTGATGCGCAAAGGTTTAATGTAAGTCGGTTTATAAATGAATTGATTTATGGAGACAAAGATGTAAACACGAAGTATATATACCTCACACCAGGAGGCGTGTTGTCTACAAAGCTTATACATGATCATACCAGTAGTGCGGATAAGCGACCAAAACTAATTCTAACTATAGCGGAGTAAAGATCATGAAGATTAGAAATTTAGTTATCGCCGTTTCGATTTTTTCTTTCCTTTCAGTAGATGCATTTGCTCAAGCTGATGAAGCAAATAGTGGAAGCCCTTACTCTTATTACGGTATTGGTTCTCCTACACAAACAAACACTGCCCAAGAAAAAGGAATGGGAATTATCGGTGTTTCTTTCAACGACCTTCAATCTCCAGGATTAGGGAATCCTGCTTTTTGGGGAATAGGTGCCTTTACTAGAGGTTCGGCTAATTTTGGACTCACGAATTACTCCATTACTGATGGACAAGATTCAGGTGCAAATAGCTTATTAAATGTTGGAAGCTTCCAAGCTGTATTTCCGGTTATATCGAATAAATTAGGTTTATCGGTAGCCTTATTTCCAGAAACTCGATCAAATTATAGTGCGAATGCAGAATCGTCGCGCACATTAGAAGATGGATCATTATTAGATTTTGGCTATACAAAAGAAGGTACAGGTGGACTTACCAAGTTTGAAGTTGGTTTAGGCTACAGAATTAATAAAAACCTATCTATAGGTTATGCACCTTCGTATTCTTTTCTAACGCAGAATAACAAGGAGTCGGTAACCACTTTAAATAATAAATCACTTACTGACTTAACAACGAGTTCAGTAAATGCCAAAATCAATGGAACTAATTTGTCTCATCGATTTGGTGTGCTAGCCACTGCTAGAAAAGTATTTGGCGCACGTGATATCATCCAAGTTGGTGCCGCATACACACTAAAAAATGAGTTTGAAGCGGAGAAAAAGCGTGAGACTGTTAAGACTTTAGGTGATACTTTTGGTTCTGAGATTCAGATTGGAGCCACCGAGCAAGAAACTATTTCATTACCATCGAGATTAAGTGGTGGAATTTCCTATTTTGCAGGTCCAAGTTTTAGTTTATCTGTGGAAGGGATGTTTGAAGATTGGAGTAATGCGGAATATGGGTTTGACGCAACTCAAGAAGCTAGTTTCAGTGATAGGTTTATGATTGGGGTAGGGACTCAATTTAACGCCTATAACAGTAACAGCAGAGGGTTTTTATCAAACTTTGAATACACTGCAGGTGTATCTTACGATTCTGGTTACTTAAACATTGAAGGCCAAGACATTGAAACACTATGGTTCTCGGCTGGTTTAGGTATGATTTCACCAATTGTTCGTTCACAGTCATCATTCGACTTTAGCGTTCAATATGGTATTCGTGGAACCACTGATAATAATCTTGTAAAAGAAAACATTTGGGCTTTCAATTTATCTGTGAATTTAGCAGAATTGATGTTTTTCAAACGAAAGCTTAATTAATTTTAAAGTAATAATATAGACAACTACCGTGTTAACATGATAACACGCTAACAACAATAGAAGAAAGATGAAAAATCTAGTATTAGTTTTAGGGTTCTTGTTTACAAGTTCGGCAATGGTAACTGCTCAGGCCGAATGTAATCCTACCCCTCCAGATGAGATGGCACCACTAGCTGCGTACTCAATTTTTAACTCAAACTACAAAGGGAAAGACTATCAGTTTGCTCTTAAGTTTGGCCGTTGGATGCTATGTTCTAAACCTGCTGATATTGAAGGACATCCAAGCTTCAACTTATCTATACAGCTTTCGAAGTTTGTAACTATTTATAAAGAATTAGCTAAGAGCGAAACAGATCCTGGTATTAAAGCGGCTTATTTAGATTCAGCGGTTATGGTATTAGATGATCGTATTGAACTCGCTGAAGGCACTCCTGCTGATAAGTACAGAGCGTTACAGGATAAAGGACGTTTTTATTTAGAGAATTATTCGTACATCACGGATGGACTTAACAAGGCTTATACTCAGTTCCAAATGATGTTTGATTTAGACCCTAAGCGTGCTACAACTTCTGCTCAAGGTTATTATGTAGATGCTCTATTGAGAAACTATATCAATAAAAGAGAGCGTGAAAAAGCGCAAGCGGTTATAGATGAAGCAATGAAACATGCTTCACCTGAATTCCAAGAAAAGCTTAAGGACTTCCAGAAAGATCTATTCGGTAGCCCAGAAGATGTTATTAGTTACTACGCTCCTATTCTTGAAGCAGAGCCAAATAATACAGAAGCGCTAAAAGCGTTGGCTGATGCTTATGAAGATGTAGACAATCGCGAAGAGCTAGTTAAAGTTAGAAGAAAGCTTCACGAAGTAGAGCCTACGTTTGAAAGTGCTATGGCACTTGCTGAAACGGAAAGAAGTAATGCTCGTTATGCTGAAGCAATTGCTCTTTATAAAGAAGCATTAAACATGGCTTCTAACGATGATGACAAAAAGAGAATCAACGTGAGCATCTCTGATGCATATATCAACATGAATCAGATTAAAACAGCTGATCGATATGTTGAAGAAGCACTAAAAATTGATTCAAACTATGGTCAGGCTTACATCAATAAAGCTCGTATTTATGCTCAAGCAATTTCGACTTGTATTGAGGAAGAAGGCCGAAAAATGGAAGCTCAAGACCGTGTAGTATATTGGTTAGTAATCGATTACTTAAACATGGCAAAGGCTAAAGATCCTTCGGTAGCAAGTAATGTAAATTCACAGTTGCCAAATTATGAAGCCGTTACTCCAACTGCGGAAGACAAATTCCTAAAATTGGATAACCTTCAGAATGGACAAAAGGTAAAAATTGATGGCTCATTAATGCCATGCTATAGCTGGATTAACAAGACTACTACAGTTCGTTAATTTGCTATAAAGCAAAACATTTGTATCTTTTCCTATCTTCAATTTTGACGGTGTAGCACTCGGCTACACCGTCCTTTTTTTCTCGCTCTCCTTCGTATTTCCTACATATTTAATGATTTACGCTTCTATCACTGGAGAAGAGATAACAAAACTATTTTATAATGCCACGGAACAGAAAAAACTATAAGAACCGGAACAAAGGTCGCAACAATAACAACAACAACAAGAACCGCAGTAAAAAGAGCGGAAATGTTTTCATTCCAAAGTTCTTTTGGAAAGAGAATCTTGGGGTATCCGGTAGATATGCAGGCGTATTAGAAATTAATGCAAAGGGTTGGGGCTTAATTAGAAAGCTGGACTATGAGTTCAGTTATAGTCCTCAAGACCCATTCCTGAAGCCAGAAGAAGTTAAAGCTTTAGATTTACGTCCTGGTCTTATTTTAGAAGGCGAATTTGAAGAAGATAAGCGTGGCAACAAGCATGTATGTTCTGTAGATAAAATCAACAGAAAGCCAATTGAGGCTTGGACTAAGTCGAGTAGATTTGAGCGCCAGATTCCTATTATGCCTGTAGATTGGATTAAGCTAGGGATGCAGTCTGACAATGTGGAAATGCGAGTGATAGATCTGGTAGCTCCCATTGGAAAAGGGCAGCGTGCATTAATTGTTGCGCCGCCAAGAACAGGTAAAACAGTAATGCTTAAGCAAATCGCTAAGAGCATCTCTGAGAACCACCCTGATATTCATTTAAGTGTATTGCTTGTAGATGAGCGCCCTGAAGAGGTTACCGATTTTATTCGTTCAACCAATGCAGAAGTGTTTGCATCCTCAAACGATAATAAAACCCATAGCCATATTCGCATCACTGAAATGGCTTTAGGTTATGCAAAACGTAAGGCAGAGATGGGTGAAGATGCCGTACTCCTTATCGATTCATTAACTCGATTAGGCCGTGCTTACAATGCTGTGCAAAGTAATAGTGGTAGAACACTTTCAGGTGGTTTAGATATTCGCGCTCTTGAGATACCAAAGAAGATATTTGGCTCAGCTCGTAAAATCGAAGGTGGTGGTTCATTAACTATTATCGCTACCTGTTTAATCGAAACGAATTCAAGAATGGATGACCTGATCTTTGAAGAGTTCAAAGGAACAGGTAACATGGAATTAGTGCTCGACCGTGAGTTAGCCAATGATAGAATTTATCCTTCTATCAATATCACTGCTTCAGGCACGAGAAATGAGGATAAGTTTATAACCGATTCGTTAGAGGAAAGAAATATGGTTCGCCGTTACCTCCTTAAGAAGTCACCAAAAGAATCGATGATGGGATTATTAAAAGTATTACGTAATACGGAAAGCAATCAAGAGCTTCTAAACCAGATTGCAGCTACGGCATAGTTTCAACGTATTATTAATTCATTGAAAGAAAAAAGGCTTTCCAGATGTATATCTAGAAAGCCTTTTTAGTAATGGGTAGGTAATATATAATTAAGCCACGGGCATTGAAGGATCTATCTCCTTGCTCCAAGCTGTGATTCCACCTTTTAGGTTATGGATATTCGAAAACCCTTGAGATTCTAAATATTCAACCGCCTTACCACTTCGTCCACCAGAACGGCACATAATAACTACTTCTTCATCTTTGTGCTTTTCAATTTCATCAGTTCGGCTAGGAAGGTCTCCTAATGGGATATGCTTTCCGTCGAGGTTAGATACGAGGTACTCATGATCTTCACGTACATCAATAAGTACAAAATCGTCTCCTGCTTCTTTTTTTTCTTTTAAGTCTTGAACCGTTATTTCTTTCATGGCTATAGTGTTTCGTTTTTGTATCGATCTAATTTAAACTGTTCTCCTAAATAGAGCTTACGGGCATTTTCATCGTCTGCTAGCACATCAGCGGTTCCTTCCATAAGGATATTTCCCTCAAACATAAGGTACGCTCTATCTGTGATGGCTAGTGTTTCATGAACATTATGATCTGTAATAAGAATTCCAATATTCTGTTTAGTTAGCTGAGCTACTATATTTTGAATGTCTTCAACGGCAATAGGGTCTACACCTGCAAAGGGTTCATCTAAAAGAATAAATTTAGGCTCTGTAACCAAAGCACGGGCTATCTCCGTTCTTCGGCGCTCGCCACCCGACAAAGAGTATCCTTTTGAGTTTACAACGCGTTGTAAGTTAAATTCTTCAATCAGTCGGTCTACTCGTTCTTTAATCTGCTTAGTTGGGTAGGAAAGGAACTGTAGAATAGATTCTAAATTCTGCCGAACGGTGAGGTTTCTAAATACCGAAGCTTCTTGAGCTAAATAGCCAACACCCATTCGTGCTCGTTGGTACATGGGCTTTTGTGTGATGTTGGTGTCATTCAAATATATATCACCAGAATTGGGCTTTACCAAGCCCACCATCATATAAAAGGTGGTTGTTTTACCCGCACCATTTGGGCCCAATAGTCCAACTATTTCGCCCTGTTTAACATTGATGGAAACTTCGTTAACCACCGTACGTTTGCGATATCTCTTAACCAGCTTTTGGCTATGAAGTGTAAGTAAATTCCCTGATGTACTGCTCATGATGCAGTAAAGGTACTAAATCTTAAGCTACCGACAAGGAATGAAGTATAGATTCGAAAATCTCTTTACCATCATCAGAGCCTAGAAGTTTTTCCATAGCACGTTCTGGGTGAGGCATCATTCCTAATACATTTCTGCCAGTATTAGTGATTCCTGCAATATGATCAACAGAGCCATTAAAATTCGCACTTTCGGTTAACTCCCCATTGGCATCAGAATATCGGAATAGTACTTGGTCGTTATCTTGTAAAGACTTTAAGCCGTCTTCATTGATGTGGTAGTTGCCTTCACCATGTGATACAGGAATATCAAAAACCTGACCTTTTTTAAGAGAAGATGTGAACAGAGAATCAGTCGTTTCGCAACGGATGAAGACGTTCTTACATACAAAGCGAAGGTCTTGGTTGTGCATCATGGCGCCAGGTATTAAGCCTGCTTCAAGCAAAATTTGGAAACCGTTACAAATGCCCATCACAGGTCCACCGTTATTGGCAAACTTCACTACTTCTTGCATGATTGGAGAAAAGCGAGCAATGGCTCCAGAGCGTAGGTAATCGCCGTAAGAGAAACCACCTGGCACAATCAAAAAGTCGATACCACTTAAGTCGGTATCTTTGTGCCATAAAAATTTTACTTCACTGTTCATTATATGCTTCATCGCATGATAAGCATCATGGTCACAGTTTGAACCCGGGAATACTATTACGCCAAATGTTGCCACACTAACCTCTTATTTCGGTAACTAATTGAATTTCTTTTAAGACACTTTCGATGCGCATACATTCAAAAAACTCACCTTCATAAACTACAGTTTTACCATTGTTGTGAACCTGAAAGGTTAACTCTTGGGCTTTGTTGTAGCTATATCCAGTAGCCTTGATGATTTGTTCGATTACTTCATCAAAGGTATGAATGTCGTCATCAAATAAGAACAAGCGCCAAGGAGTGTCAATGCTTTCCTCAACCTGTTCTTCGGTTTTAGTCTGCTCATCAACATCGGCATGTATCATACTGAAGGTGATATGTTGAGCAGAGTTGTTCATTATTGCTCGAGAATAATCTCGTAATCTTCCATCACTTCGTTAGCGAGCAGTTTTGTACAAGCTGCTTCAACGATTTCAGTTGCTTTCTCTTTACTATCCGCATCCACGTCAAGTTCAATAAATTTTCCGATTCTAACCTGCTGAACATCATTGAGTCCTAGGTTATGAAGCGCATGATGTGCTGCTTTTCCTTTTGGGTCCAAAATTGAAGGACGAAGTGTAACGTGTACTTTTGCTTTATACATAGTTGAGCGAATTTTAAAATGGGCTTAAATTTACGGCTTATGTTGCATAGCTGCTAAATCTGAAAGCACGATTTCTTTGAGTTCGGGAGTTTTTTTTTCGTTGGCCGGCAACCACTTGATAAAATCCCATCTACGGTACCATGTAAGCTGCCTTTTTGCATAGCGACGAGTTTGAGTTTTCATTTTTTCCACCGCTTCAGCTTTAGTCATTGTACCCTCAAGCACAGCAATCATTTCTCTATATCCAACTGCATTGAGCGGCTGCAAATCTTTTGAATATCCCATCGAGAGCACCTTCTCAGTTTCCTCCAATAAACCTTCATCCATCATATTATCAACTCGGGCATTAATTCGATCATATAAAACTTCCCGTGGTTGATGCATTCCAAACACTAAAGTATTGGAAGGAAGTTTGAATTCGTCGTTGGAATGAAATGAACTAAAAGGTTTGCCTGTCTGCATCCACACATCAAGGGCCCTGATTATGCGCTGTTTATTCATCCCATCCATTGTTTGGACATACGATGGGTCTACGGCTTTTAACTCATTATAAAGAGCTTCAATACCCTCTTCGTCTATGCGTTGATGTAGCTCAGAAATATTTTGTGGGTTTGCTGAAGGGAGGTCTTCAATAGGGCGAATTAAACTTTGTAGATGTAAGGTGCTTCCGCCAACAAAAAGAGAGTGCGCATGATCTGTTAAAATTTCTTTTTCCCACGCCTCTGCTCGTTCTAAAAAGTCTTGAACGGAGTCGCGTTCATCTAATTCAATATTCGAGATGTTATAATGCTGAACACGGTCTAGTTCTTCTTGTTTGGGCTTAGCGGTGCCTATGTCCAAATGCTTGAAACATTGTCTTGAATCCACAGAAATGATGGGAATCTCTAACTCTTCAGCTAATTGCAGAGATAATTCAGTTTTACCAGAAGCGGTGGGGCCAAGTAGTATTAAACGCACGTTAGATTTCTGAAGAGTTAAAATGAGACAATAGTGAATATACGGTCAATTAGATTGCTCCTTCAAATAATCTTATTTGAATAATCGTAAGCATTTATAGCGAATAGCGTAAGGAAAGGCGATGAGTATATCCCAAATTACTTGATGTGCCAGCGAAACTACCAAACCCATAATCCAAACTAAACATAGATAAATTTAAACCCAGCCCAAGAGTTGGAGATACGGTGAAACCGCCTTCAGGATCGGTAATGAAATCCGTTAAGCCTGTGCGAAAGCTGATAATCTGTTTGTAATTCAGCTCTGAACCGATGTGAGGCTCTATACTCATGCGTCCAACATTCATGTAATAAGCCCGGCGGTTTTCAAAGTAGAGATCCGTATCTATGGCCGCGGTCCATTCAAAATCATGAAAGGAAAAAACTCTTGAAACGCCCATTTTGATCGAAGGGAGAACGTATTCATTTTGCCCGGATGGAATCGAGTCATTAAAGACTTCTTGAAAGCCCTCAAATTCATCCTCATTAACTTCCCACATCTTCTGCATGGTTGTAATATCACGCACATTTATACCAACATCAACGATGTCGGTTTTCAGCTGAGCTCCCACATTTAAGCTGTATCCCCATGCATTAGCGAACGGCCCGAGACGTTGATTGATCACTTTTGCAGTGATACCAAGAGCAAGTCGATCCGTGCTTTTTTTGGCCAATGAAATAAAAACGGCTAAGTCGGCTGCACTAAATCGAGTGATATGATCATTGGGGTTTTCCTTCGGGGCATTTCGGTCTTGGTCCCAAGCATTCAATGTATTTGCGATGTTGTCTACACCTTGGCGAAAAAAACTAATCGCAATAACGGCATCTTTGGCAGCCAAAGGGTAAGCGAAACCGCCATAATCGTAGCCCACAATGCCATCAAACCGTTCTGAGTGCATATATATTAACTGTGGCCTTTCTACAAACGACAACCCAGCTACATTCCAATATGCAGCCGTTACATCACGGGTTACCGAAGTGAAGGCTGAACCCATCCCAAGAGCCTGTGCACCAGCACCTGTATTAAGAAAATCATTCCCATACTTAGCCAAAGTTGGCTGAGCCTGACTATCGTTGAATGCAACGAAGAGAATGAGGAGCGCTGGGATGATATACTTCATTTAGAAAGCTAAAAAATGAGTTGGGAAAAAGTAGCGCTTAAACGATAGAAATTTAGACTTATTTGGGGTTATTTTCGGGCGTCCCTGTGTTGCAGAGAGAACAAGGATTTCTTAGTATAAGCACACGTTTTCGAAAGGGCAAGAATGGGGAAAAATTGCCTTAATTAACTCAAATAGCGATTTCATGAAATTTTCAGTATCAAGTAACGAACTCAACAAAGGCCTATCTGCAGTAATAGGTGCTGTGCCATCAAAAGCTACGCTTCCAATTTTGGAAACCATTTTATTTGAAAGTGAAGATGGTAAACTGAAACTTTCAGCTACCGATCTTGAGATTGCTATCGTAGAATATATTGATGCCGACATTGAAGAAGATGGGGCTGTAGCAATTCCTGCTCGTCGCTTACTTGAAACACTGCGTCAGCTTCCAAACATACCTGTGTTTTTTAGTGTTGATGATCGCAAAAATGTAAACTTTCGCACCGATAAGGGTACTTACAAATTGGTTGGCGACGATGCTGATGAATTCCCAGAAATCCCAAGTCTTCAAGAAGGTGTTGAAATCGCCACTTCTAGAGAAGCCATCAACAACGCTATAGATAAAACATTGTTTGCGGTTTCAAGTGATGACTTACGACCTGCCATGATGGGGGTTTACTTTAAAATTGGAACAAGCGAAAGTAAGTTTGTTGCTACCGATGGATACCGTTTAGTGGAATACACCAATCGCAAAATCACAGGCAGCAGTGATACAGAGTTTATTGTACCGGATAAAGCACTTGGCTTAGTTCAGAAAACAGCGAATGGCGAAGAATGTGAAATTACTGTGACGAACGATCACGCTCGTTTCAAAAGTGGAAGCACTATCGTGATTACACGTTTAATTAACGAGCAATATCCAAACTACGATTCTGTAATTCCTCGTGATAACAACAAGTTTCTAACGATTTCAAAAGAGCAGATGCTTTCAACCGTTCGTCGTGTTGCAATCTTCTCTAGCTCAACTACTCGCCAAATTCGACTACAGCTCGAAGCAGACAAGCTTACCATCAGAGCCGAAGATCTTGATATGAGTAGTGAAGCAAAAGAAACCATCGATTGCGATTACAATAATGATGGACTAGAAATTGGCTTCAATGCGAAGTACTTGGGCGATGTGCTAAGTAACATCGATGATGAGCAAGTAAGTTTTGAATTCTCTTCACCAAATAGAGCCGGTATTGTGCGCCCTTCAGAAGAGAGCGAGCACGAAGAAATTCTTATGGTTGTAATGCCTGTGATGTTGAATAACTACTCTTAATGAGTCAAATAATTACCCTCACTACTGATTTTGGTTTACAAGACCAATATGTGAGTGCAATGAAGGCTGTGATATTAGGTATATCGCCTAATACTCGCCTTATTGATATCTCACACGATATTCCAGCACAGGATATCATGGCAGGGGCATGGGTAACTCGAAATGCAGCCTTTCTATTTCCAGCAAATACCGTTCACTTAGTTGTAGTTGATCCTGGTGTAGGTACCGATCGCCATCCTATAGCAATGAAAATAAATGATCAATATTTCGTTGGACCAGACAACGGTATTTTTTCATTGTTCTACAGTGAATTTGAATATGAAGCAGTTAAGCTGAATAAAGAAAAGTTCTGGAGAGATACACGATCTAGAACATTTCATGGGCGTGATATTTTTGCGCCAGTTGCTGCTCACTTAGCAAATGGTGTAGATCTAAAAGAAGTGGGCGACCCCATCAAAGAATTAGTGACTTATCACTGGGCTGTTCCTATTGGTGATAAAGACGGGTTGCAGGGGTGGGTTGTACATATCGATCGTTTTGGGAACTTAATTACGAACATATCTGAACAACTGATTGAAGATATGATTGGCCGGCGAAAAGTGAAGATTTACGTGGGGAACACGATGATTGATCACTTAGTAAATACTTTTGGTGATGTGGAAGAAGGTGATCCTGCTGCATTCATAGGAAGTTCTGGGATGCTAGAAATAGGCATCAATAAAGGAAATGCCGCAAAGCTTTTAAGTGTTGATAAAGGAGCGCAGGTATCGTTGGTACTCCAGGTTAGACCGTAACACTAACCGCTTATCACCGTACGGCTTGCAAGAATTCCAAAAATCATCTTATGAAGTTCGAACTTAAATCCCCTGAAAACGAAAGGGCATCCATTCAGGTGCCTAGCGAAATTGCACATCTCAGCAAACCCTTTAACGGCGTTTTATGCTCTCAAGAAGGGGACGAGTACGAAGTCACCAACAACATCATAGACATACTCGGTAAAGACCCTTCCTTTTCAAGTGTAGCTTCATACACCAATCACTGGAAACTTACGGCGCACATCTATGAAGACATTTGGAGAAAACGATCGCTATCTCTATTAACGGGTGAAGACTTTCCTATAGAAAAAGAGCATGAGTTATTGATAGAATGGACTGCTCCCAAAGAAGGTGGGTTGTATCTAGATTTAGGTTGTTCAACGGCATTGTATGGCAGAGCCTTGAAAGCCGCTCAAAAGAAAGCCGATATCGTAGCACTTGATTTCTCAATGCAGATGTTGGAGGAAGCTCGACTGAAAGCCGAAGCTGATGAAACGGATTTATTCTTTGTTCGAGCCGATGGCAAAGAGATGCCATTTTTCAGTAAAACATTTGATGGCATTGTGATGGGAGGTACGCTAAATGAACTTACTGATGAGATGAAAGTGCTTTATGATGCTCGCAGAGTATTAAAAGAAGATGGTAAGTTATTTATGATGCACCTTATTAAGTCGGATGCATGGTATGGTCGTTTACTTCAAGAGTCGATGGGTCTCGGCGGACTCAAGTTTTGGACCAAAAAAGAGTCGAATAAATTATTTGAACAGGCAGGCTTTGGTATAGAAGAGCAAATCACACGAGGTATCGTATGCTTTACTCTTCTTAAGGTTCAATAAGCCACTCTTACATTTTATCGGGTGCCGTAATCCCCAAAATAGTTAATCCATTTCTTAGCACTTGAGCGGTAGCCTTAGCAAGCTCGATACGTGCTTGTCCCAAGTCAGGATCTACACCAATAATTCTGCAATCGTGATAGAAAGTTGTGAAGGCTGAAGCAACGTCGTTCAAGTAGTTTATTAAGCGATGTGGTTCTCTAGCATTTGCGGCAGAAGCGATTTGCTCTGGAAACTTCAAGAGTGTTTTGATCAAAGCCTCCTCAGCCGATTCCTTAAGTAAAGTTAAGTCTGCTTGTCCCTCAAAGTCGTACTCTTCGGTAGCTTTACGCAAGATACTAGCAATGCGTGCATGTGCGTATTGAAGATAGAATACAGGGTTCTTATCACCGGCTTCTTTAGCCTGTGCAATATCAAATTCTAAATGCGTATTAGGCGATCGCATTAAAAAGAAGAAGCGAGTTACGTCAGAGCCCACTTCATCCATGAGTTCATCGAGAGTCACGAAATTGGCTTTTCGTGTACTCATTTTGAATGGTTGGCCATCTTTTACAATGGTCACAAACTGATAGATGATTACGTCTACTTTATCTGCATCATAACCAAGTGCCGAAATTCCAGACATCACATCTGGGTAAGTTGCAATATGGTCGGCTCCGAATACATCCAAGCACAGGTCGTATCCACGATCGAGCTTGTTCATGTGGTATGCGATATCAGGGAGTCTATAGGTTGGCTCACCCGTGCTTTTGATAAGCACCGTATCTTTTTCTTTGCCAAACTCGGTAGTTTTAAACCAGGTAGCGCCATCGGCATCATAAGCGAGTCCCTTTTCACGAAGTTTTGCTACAGCATCATCAATAGAACCGTCTTCATACAAACTGTGCTCATTGAAATACGAATCCATATGGATATTCATACGCTGTAAAGTACCGCTGATATCGGCAAATATAGACTCTTCCGCTTTTTCTTTAAAAGGCTTCCATTCGTCTTGATTAGCTAAACTATCCCCTTTTTCATCTTTTATGGTAGCGGCGATATCACGGATGTACTCACCTTCGTAACCTCCTTCGGGAAATTCAGCTTCTAAGCCCAACAATTCATGATAACGTGCTTGAACCGATTGGCCAAGAACACGCATTTGGCGTCCTGCATCGTTGAAATAATATTCGCGGTCAACTTCAGCACCCGTCCACTCTAACAATCGAGCTACAGTATCTCCAAGCACAGCATTACGGCCATGACCTACTGTAAGCGGACCTGTTGGGTTCGCACTTACAAACTCAACAAGCACTTTCTTTCCACCATGCTCGCTTGTTTTACCATACTCAGTGCCAGCATCTAAAATGCTTGAGAGCTCATCATATAAATAGTCTTCAGCATATCGAAAATTGATGAACCCCGGGCCTGCTATTTCAACAGCCGCAATTTTTTTGTCATCATACTTAAGATTATCTACTAGCTGTTGTGCAATTGCTCTTGGGTTATTCTTTAGCGGCCGAGCAAGCATCATAGCAACATTGGTGGAAGCATCTCCATGAGTGGGATCTTTTGGAGCTTCCAGCTGAATATCTGGTTGTTCTTCTAGCTCAAATGGTTTTAATGCGTCAGCTATAATCTGCTGTAGATAATCGTTCATATATAAGTAGTCTTAATTCAGAGCAAAGATAAGGCTGATTCACTTAAGAATTAAGAATTATTCCAGATTCTATAACCGTTAGAGTTGGGAGCTTTAATTGAATACTCCATCACTTCGAAGAGAAACAAAATTGTAGCCTGCAATGATAATATGATCATCTAAAGGCACTCCCAGTAGTTTGCCAGATTCAATCAATCGTTTGGTGAGTTGAATGTCGGCCGTGGAAGCTCGTTCATTTCCAGAAGGGTGGTTGTGGAGTACGATTATGGAATTGGCTTGATTGAGTATAGCTTGCCTCATCACTTCCGCAGGTTCAACAATTGTGGCATTGCTCCCGCCTGAACTAATCTGCTGAAAGCCTGTGAGCACTTTTTTGTTATTTAGAAAGGCTACAATAAATACCTCTTTAGTAAGGTGCCGTAACTTCGGTCCAAAATAAGCGGATGCTGCTTCGGGAGAGGTGATTTGTACTTCTTCACCCAATTCAGCTACTTGAAGTCGACGTGCTAATTCAAAGGCGGCTTCTAAGGTAATAGCTTTTACTTTTGCGATACCCGGTATTACCCCTAATTCTTTCCATTGCCTTTTGATAAGAGAATGGAGTCCACCAAAATGATCCAATAAAGCACGTGAGGCTTCAATGACGTTAAGTTTTTTGGTGCCCGTGCGTAATAAGATAGCTAGAAGTTCAGCATCCGAAAGGGATCCTGCTCCATACCGCATTAGTTTTTCTCTGGGTTGTTCATCGGGGCGCATGTCCTTTACCGACCGGTTTAGAAAGTCATCGGCGGAAAAGGATTCGTGTTTTTCGTTAATCATGGTAATCATACTCTTTTTGCTAAGTATGACCATAGAAACCAAGATTCCTTACAAATAAGAACGAAGGCAGTTACTCGCCACCACCCATTAATGGTTCGTTCATAGCGCGAATGCTTGAGTTCGGAAGCCCTTCTGGGAAGTTTTGTTTTACCATCTCGATGGTTTCAATCACTAACTCGAGGTGCATTTCTTTCGAGTTTTGATAAAAAGCTTGGGCAGCTCCCGATAACTTTGGTTTCCCATGTAAAGGCTTATCGCTTACACATAATAAGGTGGCATGAGGTACGCGGTACCGGAATCCATTCGTTGCTACCGTTGCCGACTCCATGTCTACCGCCATACTTCTACTTTGATGAATCTGTTCAACGGTTGCTTTCTTTGAAAACTCCCAGTTTCTATTTGCCGTTGTGTAAACGGTGCCAACACGATGGTTTAACCCATGATGATCCAATACTTGTTTGAGGTATAGGTTCAATAAGTAATTCGGTACAACAGGGATACCTATTGGGAATAAATCGTCTAGTACCTTGTCTTCTCGCATGTAACCGCTAGCAAGAACGAAGTCGCCAATTTCTTGGTGGTTTCGAAGTCCACCACAGTGACCAACCATAATCATGGCATCGGGACGAAGTACCGCTACATGATCAGTGATAGTTTTAGCATTTGAAGGTCCAACGCCAATGTTGATGAGAGTGATACCTTTATTGTCATCTAGTTTATGATGATAAGCCGGCATTTGTACCCCCTCACGGGCAGGCTTCACACAGTCAGGGAATTTTTCTAAAAACACCTCAACGTGCATAGCGTAATTGGTAAAGAGAATATACCGTTGGAAATCACAAGGGTCGGTGCCTGTATAATGCGAAAGGCGGTCTAATGAAATTTCAGTTCTTTCAGGGCTAAAAAGGAATAGCTTTTTGTTCGTGATATCCCACTCGCTTTCATCTGTATGATCTAATAACAGTGGATTGTTAAGGTGAATAGTTTCACGAGAAGGTTCAATGGTGATGTCAGCATTTTTTTGAAGCAACCGAGTTAGCTCACGCTTCAGATACCATCGAAGTGCTTTTGGATGCGCCAACTCTCCATTAATAGTTGGGTTGTGCTCCGACCACGCTCGCTCTACAATCATTTTTGGGTATTTACCTTGCTCATAGATATTCTCCATCAGGTCGCAAGCATTTTCCGTAGCTTTGCGCAGGTCATCATTATTTGAAAAATCTGAATGAGATAAGTGAAGCGAGTTTGTCATGAGTAATAGCCTTTTTAATTATACAATTGAGCCATGGGTTACCACCAACGAGCAATTGGAATATACGACGAATATTTTCAAGGTTTTTAGTAGGCGGATGAAATTGGAGTCAGAAAATTATGAGGCTACCTTTTCAGTTGTTAAGGCCCCAGACTGGATCAATGTAATAGCACTTACTCCTGAAAATAATATCGTTTTGGTGGAACAGTATAGATACGGTATTGAAGAGCCAACCTTAGAATTACCAGGAGGGATGGTTGATCCCGGCGAGCACCCAGAAGCAACTTCGATTCGTGAGCTCAAGGAGGAAACAGGGTATGCGGGTTCAGAAGTTATCAATCTTGGGAAAGTTAGTTCAAACCCCGCTATGCTTTCGAATTACACACATACCTACCTAATTAAGAACTGTGAAAAAGTAGGCGATCAAGAATTGGATGGGAATGAACGCATCAAAGTTCAAGTAATGCCTTGGGCTGATTTTTTGGATTTAGTTAGACATGGGGCTGTACATCATGCGTTGGTTGTGGCAGCCGTTACAAAGTATTTGATAAGTTCACATTATAAGGAGTAATAGAATATGGGAAGCAAGGTTCATAACTATGAGACAAAATTGGAATGGACGGGAAACTTAGGAAAAGGCACTCAATCTTATGCCTCATACAAAAGGAGCTACGACATTAAGATAGATGGCAAACCTGTTTTAGAAGGAAGTTCAGATCCAGCTTTTCGGGGAGACCCAACTAAGTATAATCCTGAAGAATTATTTCTAGCTTCATTGTCATCGTGCCACATGCTGTGGTATCTCCATTTATGTTCAGAAGCAGGGATCACCATTGTGAGCTACACTGATAACGCGATTGGGGAAATGACCGAAAAGGCCAATGGAAGTGGTGCTTTCAGTAAAGTGGTGCTACGCCCTGAGGTTCAAATTCTTGAAGTTGAAATGTTAAAAAAAGCAGAAGCTCTTCATAAAACCGCAAATGAAATGTGTTTTATTGCAAACTCCTGTAACTTTGATGTTTTGCATGAACCAACTACTGTTCTTAATGAATAAGAGTATGAATTGTGGAACCTTCGAACGAAAGAAGGGCTATTAATAGTTAGTTCAAAACTAATTTAATCATCAAAGCAAAATATTTTAATGATAGAGACAGGTTCTAAAATAGATACAGAATTTGAAGTAAAAATTGTTGAAGACGGCGAAGAGCGCGAAGTAAAGTTTACGGATCTCTTGGATAAAAAGTCTATTGTGTCGGTGTACATGAAGAATAACACCTCTGGGTGCGACCGACAAACACTAAGCTTAGCTGAAAACTCGCAATGGTTTACCGATAATGGGTTCAACATAATTGCAATTAGTAAAGACACCTGTGGTTCACATAAAAAGTATGCCGACAAACAGGGAATAAATTACACCTTAGTGTCTGATCCAGAATTTAAGTTTGCATCAGCAACTGATTCCATCGTTGAGAAAAAGATGTACGGTAAAGTATTTACAGGGCCTTCTCGATCGGCTTTTGTTATTGATACGGATGGTACTATCTTGGCAACCATAAAAAAAATTGATACAAAAGCTCACGCTGAAGAGTTGAAAGCTCTGGTTGAAAGCCTGTAAGAAACTGACAGAACATGAAAAGTCTCGTAATCGTAGAGTCCCCTACAAAAACTAAAACAATCAGTAAATATCTGCCCAAAGGGTACGATGTAGACTCTTCGATGGGCCATATCCGTGATTTGCCATCGTCAGCTAAACTGATTCCGGCGAAGTATAAGAAAGAGAGTTGGGCAACCTTGGGCATCAATCCAGATGACCGATATTTTGCTATTTATGTAACTCCGCCAGACAAAAAGAAAATTGTAAAGCGATTAAAAGATAAGCTTAAAGATGTAGATGAATTGATTCTCGCAACGGATGAGGATCGTGAAGGGGAAGCTATATCATGGCACTTATTAGAAGTGTTAAAGCCTAAAGTGCCCGTTAAGCGAATGGTATTCCGTGAGATTACCAAAGAAGCCATTCAGAATGCTCTTGAGAACACACGTGAAATTGACATGCGCTTAGTGCATGCCCAAGAAACACGACGAATCTTAGATCGTTTAGCTGGTTATACCGTTTCTCCTTTATTATGGAAGAAGATATCTCCAGGCCTCTCGGCAGGTAGGGTACAATCAGTAGCGGTGGAGCTATTGGTTGAGCGCGAACGTGAGCGGATGAAATTCCGTAGTGGAACTTACTACGATTTATCAGCGGCTTTACAAAAAGCAGGCGAGAATGATGAATTTAATGCAGACCTAACGCATCTTGATGGCAAGCGGTTAGCAAGTGGTAAAGATTTTGATGAGAGTACCGGAAAGCTAAAGAAACCAGATTCGGTAGTACTTCTTGATGAAGCCAAAGCCAAAGATTTGGTAGACCAGCTTAAGAAAGCAGACTGGGCGGTTACAGATGTAGATGTTAAAATTCAAAAGCGTAACCCAGCGCCTCCATTTATTACGTCAACTCTTCAGCAGGAAGCCAACCGTAAGTTTAATTTCTCAGCTCGTGATACCATGAGTGTAGCTCAGAAGCTATACGAAAAAGGTTTTATCACTTATATGAGAACGGATTCAACGCGCCTTTCATCACAAGCTATTGATGCCGCAAGAGATGGTATTGTAGACCAATACGGAGAAGAATATTTATTTGAGCGTGTACGAAATTATACCAAGAAGGGTAAAACAGCACAGGAAGCTCACGAAGCTATTCGTCCTTCAGGATCTAAATTCATACTACCAGAAAAATCTGGATTAAAAGATCGTGAGTTTAAGCTATACGACTTAATCTGGAAGAGAACTATTGCCACTCAGATGGCAGAGGCAGAGCTGGAATTCACAAATGTGACCATCAATGCATCAAACGATGGTACTTCAGCCGACTTTAGAGCAGGTGGAAAGAAAATTTTATTCCCTGGTTTCTTCCGTGCTTATGTTGAAGGCAGTGATGATCCTGATGCGGCGCTTGAAAACCAAGAGAAATTCTTGCCGGCAATGAAAAAAGGGGATGCTACCGATCTTCAAGATCTGAAGTTCAATGCACACCAAACTAAGCCTCCTGCTCGATTTACTGAAGCAACCTTGGTTAAGGAATTAGAGAAGAGAGGAATTGGTCGCCCAAGTACTTATGCAACGGTAATAAGTACAATTCAAGATCGTGGATACGCTAAAAACGAAGGCAAAATGTTGATTCCATCGTTCACGGCCTTTGCGGTTACTTCATTACTCGAAGAACACTTTCCTGATTTAGTGGATAGTGAGTTTACTTCTTCCTTAGAAGATAAATTGGATGAGGTGGCGCAAGGCAAGCAAGACCCTGTGAAGTACTTAGACGATTACTATAAAGGTGAGAATGGCTTACGTGCAAAAGTAGATCGCCAAGAAGATAAGATTGATGCGCAAAAAGCGAAATTGCTAGACTTACCGCTAGAAGGACTTGAAGGCATTCAAGTTGCCGTTGGTAGATTTGGACCTTATGCGAAAATGATGAAAGATGGAGAAGAGGTTTCTACTTCACTTCCACAAGATATGGATCCAAGCGATATCTCAGCCGAGAAGCTTGAACAGCTTATCAAAATTTCTGAAGAACAGGATAAACCTATTGGAGTTCATCCAGAAGAAGGGTTGCCTGTATTTTTACTGTCGGGTAGATTTGGCCCATATGTTCAGTTAGGTGAGGTTACCGAAGAAAACAAGAAGCCGAAACGAGTTTCTCTTCTGAAGGGGATGACACCTGAAGATGTAGATCTTGATCTAGCTATCAAATTGCTGGAGTTGCCAAGACACTTAGGAGAGCATCCTGAAGATGGTAAGGTAGTGAAGGCGGGTGTAGGTCGTTATGGCCCATATGTGGTTCACGATGGTAAATTTAAATCATTACCGAAGGATGACAATGTATTAACCATTGAACTAGACCGTGCAGTTGAGTTGCTTAAAATGAAAGCAGCACCTCGAAAGAGCGCTGAACTTAAAGACCTTGGCAAGCACCCTGAAACGGAACAACCTATTAAGGTTATGAATGGTCGATATGGTCCATACATCAAGCATGGAAAGAAGAATATCGGTTTACCTAAAGGCACAGAGCCTGAGAAATTCACACTAGAAGAAGCCGTGGAGTTGATAGCTTCCAAAAGCTAGGTTCTGAATTCAACATTTTAAAAAGGATGGTTTATGAAATTAGATCATCCTTTTTTTATTGAGCTATTACAAAAACAATGCGGTTGTGAATTTTAAAATTGGTCAAGCTTATTTAATTTCAGCATATTAGATTGTTTCCAATAACAAGCAGGCAGTTAACCCGCAATGCAAAAGCGAAGTAACCTCTACTTTAAATATCCGCCGAATATTCATGAGCTAGATCTTGCTACCATGGTGAATATGTTTCGGTCTAGGGGAGAGCCTCAGAAAGCAGCTCCCGGCGAGTATCTTGCCTGTGCAGTAACGCAACATCTACTGAAAGAAGGGAAGTGGTGGTTTGGCGTTCATTACTCTCAAAAAACATGGGACAATTTACTTACCAAAGGAAGTGAGGGCTATCCGTTAACAGAGGCAGAGCTGAATGTACTAGGTCGCATTTATATAAGTACAGAGGATGCTCCTCATCGTGAAGTAATTGAAAAAAGTGCAGGTGTTACCGAAAAATTAGCCTATTTGATCGTGAATGACTTACGGGCTTTTGGCTTTATTGCTGAAGATGACACTGGTTTTCTTCGCATCACACCTCGCGGAGAGAAGGCATTAAATGGAATCGCTCGTCGGATTTATGAAAAACGATTTATGCCTGAAATGCTGAATAACTACGAAGTGGTAGAAGACCCTACCATCGAACGAGCTCAGAAAAAAGACTTAGACCAAAAAAGCCTTTTTTAATTCTCTTTGTAGAATCCGTTTATAGATACAGAAAAAGCGGATTTTAAAAGCCTTCCATATTCATTACAGCGATGGTGGTTAGGGTAAACAAGCTTAAAAAGAGTAGAAAATAAGCGAACACTCCCATCATGATTACCAGGAACAGGCTTTGAATACGTCCTTTTTTCAAAGTTCTTCTAAACACGATGTATTCGTGATAGGTCCAAAACACTAGGTAGATGGAACCAAATAGAAAATATAGAACCCACAGGGTATCACTATTAGTGAGATCCATATAGGTGTCCATTTTAAAGGCAACTATTTCAAACATTTTTAACTGCCCAAGACCGGTAAACAATTGGGTAGGCCCAAAAATGTACACTTGTATATAAAAGGTATCGCGAATAGAAGTATAAGAGATGGGTTGCCCCAACATCTTTTCCAGAAAAATTGAAAAGGTAAGCGGTCCTGTAATAAGGAACATCGCGATGCCTGCCATCACGGTTTCTGCTCGTAAGTTTTCGAAATTCTCAGCTTCCATTAATTCAAATTCAGAAAGCAGACCTTTAAAGAAGTCGAAGCCAAGGTAATAGGTGGGAACCACGGATATTAATACCCAGAATAATATAGGAGAGAGGTATTCTTGGAATCGGTGCTCGTGTTCTTTTTTTAGTTCTTCTTCTACATATGGTTGCATCCATTTTGGATGCCGAATGATCTTTATAATAGTTTTAGGAAGTAGAAGTAACCAAATGGCGAATTGGTAAACCAACTCTTCTATAGAGTGCACTAACCGGTAAAAATTCATAAACCCTCACTTATATATAAAAAAATAACCCCACCACAAGATGAGGTTATTTAAGAAATGTTGCTATAAAATTATAGACTTAAGCGAAGTTAAATAGGGCTTACATATTCTTAACGGCTTCCGCTACACGCCCAGGTACTTTTGGATCAAAAGGACTAGGAATGATTTTTTCTTCCGATAGATCTTCAACACTATCGGCAATAGCACGAGCTACCTCAATAAACATTGCTGAAGTAAGGTTGCTAGTACGTGCATCTAATGCTCCGCGGAATAAGCCTGGGAATGCTAGTACGTTATTAATCTGATTAGCAAAATCAGAACGACCAGTAGCCACAATGCGAGCACCTGCTGCTTTAGCTTCGTCAGGCATAATTTCTGGGATAGGATTTGCCATCGCGAAAATGATAGGATCCTTTGCCATCGTTTTTACCATTTCTTGAGTAAGTACGCCTGGTGCTGAAACTCCAATAAATACATCAGAGTCTTTAACAGCGTCTTCTAATTTACCCGTGATGCCAGATTTATTAGTAAGCTCAGCCATTTCCTTCTTAGTGTCATTCAGGTCTGTTCTTCCTTTATGAATAACACCACGGCTATCGCACATAATTACATCTTTAACACCCGCTTCAAATAGTAGCTGAACTATAGCTACGCCTGCTGCACCGGCGCCATTTATTACTACAAAGAGGTCTTTAAGTTCACGGCCTGTAAGTTTACAAGCATTGAACATGCCAGCTAAAGTTACAATGGCAGTACCATGCTGGTCGTCGTGAAATACAGGAATATCTAATTCCTCTTTAAGACGTCGTTCAATTTCAAAACAACGAGGTGCAGAAATATCTTCTAAGTTGATACCGCCAAAAGTTGGTGCAATCGCTTTTACGGCAGTGATAATTTCTTCAGTATTCTGAGTGCTTAGTACAATAGGTACTGCGTCTACATTGGCGAATTTTTTAAATAGTACTGCTTTTCCTTCCATCACCGGAAGTGAAGCTTCTGGGCCTATATTCCCTAAGCCTAATACAGCAGATCCATCACTTACAACAGCTACAAGGTTGCCCTTAGCGGTGTAGTCGTATGCTTTTTCAGTGTCAGCGGCGATTTCGCGGCAAGGTTCAGCAACTCCAGGTGTATAAGCGATACTTAAGTCATCTTTAGTATCTAGTGGGAGTTTCGATTCAATGGAGATTTTGCCTTTGGCCTTCTTATGGGCTTCTATGGAGAGGGAGTTATAATCTTTTTGTGACATATCAATTTTTCGTCTTCTGTATATAAAAAAGGCACCAAACTAAAGCTTGGTGCCTACAACCATAAAATACGGTTTATTTCTTAATCATTCCTTCTACATCGAAAGTATTATTAGACGGTTCAATATCAGCTAAACGACGTGTTGGGTCGATAGTGATGGTCTTGATATTACTAGCTGAAGTCGGGATTTCAACGGTATAAGTTGGGTTTGTCCACGGCCAGTCTTCTAATACTGTACGCTTCGTATCATTTTCAGCTGGCTTTTCACCGCGCATGATACGTAATGGCATATAGAAAATTTCCTTGCTTCCGTCCATGTACTCAACTTCTAAATCTATAGGCATTGGCATTAACCCGATGCGTTCTAGCTCAACTTTAGTTGAAGAACCTGCACCTAATACTGAACGAATACCATAGTCGATAGTCTTAGTGGTACTCACGAAGTATTCGTTATACCAATCTAGGATCATGCCTGATTCTTGCTCCATGATGCGAAGTAAATCGTTTGGAGTAGGATGCTTAAATTTCCATTCGTTGAAATAACGTAAGAATGCACGTCGGAAGGTTTCGTCGCCCATGATATAACTTAACTGACCTAAGTATACAGCGCCCTTAGAGTAAGAAGCAGAGCCGTACGCACGGTTAGTGTTGTAATGGTCGGCATGAGTCGTCATCGGCTCTTCTAACCCCGATTTGGCTAAACTGATGTACCCACCGTAAGAACCAGCATGTACATTACCACCTTCACGGTTAAAGGTATAAGCCATGGTTTCAGAACTAGCGAAGCTTGTAAAACCTTCATCCATCCATGGGTAAAGTGCTTCGTTAGTTGCAAGCACGCCTTGGTACCAGCTATGGAAAAACTCATGAACGGTTACGCCTACTAAACTACCTAGCGAACGGCCACCCGTAATTAATGTACCCATAGGGTATTCCATGCCACCGTCACCACCTTGAACAACAGAGAATTGAGGATATGGGTAACGTCCAAACTTCTCCATTGCATAAGTAAATGCTTTCACCGTTAGCTCTGGTAAACGCTCCCAGTTCTCTTTGAACTGTGCATTTCGTTGTGGGTCGGCACCGGTAACTACATCTTTTTGGTAGAAGAAGTGTAGTTTTGGACCATTTGGTACTTGAGCTGTAGTGTGAACAAAGTCAGGATCTGCTCCCCAGAAAAAATCGATTACATTTTCCGCTACAAAGTGATAAGTAATTTTATCTCCTTTTGGGCGGTTTACTTTAGAACCAGGCTTTTCGTAGCCATGACCAACTTCATTTGGGTTCTGAAGAATTCCAGTAGCACCAATTACATAGTCTTTATCGATAGAGATTTTCACATCGAAATCGCCCCATATACCATGAAACTCACGGCCAATATATGGATTCGGGTGCCAGCCCATGTAGTCATATTCAGCCATTTTAGGATACCATTGACTCATTGAAAGTTCGATACCCTCAGCGTTATTCCAACCAGAACGGCGAATTTGTAATGGCACTTGCGCATCCCATTCCATCTCGAAGGTTGATTTCTTGCCAGGCTTAATAGCTTTGTTTAATTCTACAACTAAGATGGTTCCTTCGGTAGTAAACTTAACAGGTTTACCATCTTGTTTTAAAGTGCGGATTCGCTGATATCCAATTTCATCTTCACTTAATTTGCTAATTCTATCTCCAACACGACGATCTGGGTCGGCGATATTTCTAGAACGAACGTCCATCATGCTTCCTGGCTGGAATGCATTGAAGTATAGGTGATAGTACACCTTATTTAATTCGTCGGGAGAGTTATTAGTGTAAACTAGTTTTTGCTTTCCACTGTATTGATGGTTTTTGGCATCTACATCAATTTCCATGGTATAGTCAGCACTTTGCTGCCAGTAGCCTGTAGACTGCTGCGCAACACCGCTGATGCTCATAGAGAGAAACAATAGTAGTGTTAATAGATATTTCATTCGTAATTGTTTTACCGTCTTTAAGCCGTTAATGGCCGACGATGTTAATAGTTTATTAAGTAGTATTGCCCAAAAGGCGAATCCCTTTATTGAAGGTGAAAGCCATCACACATAGCAAGGAATCTTAAATGTAACGCATCTAAGATTTACAGTTGTATATGCTTGTGCAAAACTACGTTAAAGACGTGTTGAGAAGCTTTCAGCCCAACCAAAGTAATGAAAAGCGGGCTAAAGATTAAATGTGTTGTAAGGCAGATTTAAAAAGCGTTGCGACTTGCAAAAGCTCGGCTCAAAGTAGCTTCATCAATAAACTCCAATTCGGTGCCCATCGGGATACCATAAGCAATACGAGTTACCTTCACATCATAAGGTAACAGTAGTTTGTTGATGTAATATGAAGTGGCTTCACCTTCCGCATCAGGATTTAAGGCAAGGATTACTTCTTCGATGCCTTCATTTCCGCCCACGCGTTGTAATAGTTCTTTGATGCGTAGGTTGTCTGGGCCGATATTATCCATTGGGGAAATCACGCCACCAAGCACGTGATATCGTCCTCTAAACTCGTTGGTTTTTTCGATGATGTATACATCATTAAACTCTTCCACTACACAAATTGTAGAGGATTCGCGTTTTTGGTTACTGCAAATGGAACAAGGGTCTGTATCGCTTACAGTGCCACATACACCGCAACGTATTACTTTATTCTTGAGGTCAACGATAGCGTTAGCAAGTTTAAGGGCGTATTCATCGTTTTGCTTCAAAAGATGAATGGCGATGCGTTGGGCTGACTTTCTACCGGTTCCGGGAAGTTTAGCAAGCTGTTCAATGGCTCGCTCTAAATATTCAGAGGTTATCTGCAAGGTATTGAGGAATTAAAACCTGCTGAATGTTCAACAGGTTTTTCAGTTATAATTTTACAGTCCAAACTTTGAAAGATCCATGCCAGGGATGCCACCACCAGGAATCATGCCTTTGTACGCTTCTTGCATCTTTGCTTGCGAAGCTTCATCAGCTTTTTCTAAGGCTTTATTTACTCCAGCCACCACTAAGTCCTCAAGCATTTCCACATCGTTTGGGTCTACCACATCTTTGTCGAATTTGATAGATAACACTTGGCGCAAACCATTGGCTTTAACTTTTACCATGCCGCCGCCAGCTTCAGCTTCCACTTCTACTTCACTAAGCTGAGCCTGTGTTTGCTGCATTTTAGATTGCATTTCCTGAATCTTACCGAACATGTCGGCCATGTTAAAGTCACTCATGATAGTCCTTTTTAATATTCTAATTCTGCTCCGAACCGTTCAACTAATTCCTTCAAAATAGGATCCTTTTGCTGAATTTCTTTAAATCGTTCGTAAGGATTTCGGGCAGATTGTTCTTGTTGCTGTTTAGCTGAAACTGTAACGTTAAAACGAAACAGTGTTCCTGTGCATTCCTGCAATTTCCTTGCCAAGTCCTGAGCCTGTTCATCAAGCATCTTTTTTGACAGAGCGTTGTCACATTCTAGAGTTAATTCTGAACCTTTTAAGGAAATAGGCTGTGTTCGTTCAACTTGAAGCTGTAGTACAATTGGGAAGTCTGCCTTTATGGCTTCTAAGAAGGAAGGCCAGGCCGCTTTTACTTCATCAATATTATTGATTCGCGCTTTAGGGGCTTCCTCATTACTGCTTTGATATCCTTCAACAGGCGTGGAAGTAGTAACCGCTTTAGCTTCCGCTGGTTCAACTTTTTTGAGTTTAGTATGGCGAGTTTGAAGTACAGGAGTTCCCATATCAAATTCGTCATCTTCTTCCTCTTCTTCAGCCAACATTACATCGGTCGGTGTTTCAACTTTTGATTCAGCTTGAGGGGTTGGAGGTACATCAACAGGTTGGGAAGTGCCATTTGTGCTTCCATTATACTCCGCATTTGATGTAGACTGAACAGCAGGTGATTCTACATTTTTTGGTTCCGAATCAGGCTTAGTGGCAGTTATTTGCTGATTACTAGAGTTTTTTTTTACCTCTTCTAGGGCAGCTAGAAGTTCGTTAAGATTCTCACTCCGCTCCATATGAATCAATTTGAGAAGAGTGATCTCAAACTGAATACGAGGTTGATGAGCATCTTTAATTTTAATCTGTGCTTCGCTTACAATGTGAAGCATTCTCATTAAGTCATCGCGCGAAAAGTCAGGAGCCGTTTCACGATATTTCTGCTTAGTGTCTTCAGATGCTTCTACTAAATAGAGTTGCTCGTTGTGATGAGCGATGTATAAATTTCTTAAATGCTCAGTGAGGCCAATTAAAAACTCTTGTATATCATACCCCTCTTGAAGAAGAGTGTTGATGAGCTCCAATCCTTGATCAGCATCATGAGCTTTAACGCATTGCATGAACTGAAATAAACGATCCGTACCTACAACATTTAGGGCCTGTAGTAACTCTTGATGTGTAATGGTGTCGCCACAAAAAGCTATGGCTTGATCCATTAAACCCAGTGCATCACGGAGGGCACCATCGGCCTTCTTTGCGATTACATGCAGCGATTCTTCATCGATAGCTATGCCTTCATCAACGGATATTTTTCGTAATCGATGTACGATTTCATCTACGCCAATACGCTTAAAGTCAAAGCGCTGTACTCTCGATAAAATGGTAGGTAGAACCTTATGGGGTTCAGTAGTCGCGAAAATAAAAATGGCATGCTCTGGTGGCTCTTCAAGTGTTTTCAAGAGCGCATTGAAGGCCGCTTTAGAGAGCATGTGCACCTCATCCACTATAAAAACTTTATAGCGTCCATTTTGAGGAGGAATGCGAACACTTTCACGGAGGTGATGTACGTCATCCACTTTGTTGTTAGAAGCCGCATCCATCTCAACGATGTTGAGTGTCTGATTTAATGATTCCCCATCAACACTGTTGTCAATGTGGTTTATAGTTCGAGCTAGAACTCGAGCCATAGTAGTTTTACCAACCCCTCGAGGGCCACAGAACATGTAGGCGTGCGATAAACGATTTTGCTTAATCGCATTCATCAAGGTATTGCTCACATGATCTTGTGATACAATATCCTCAAAGTTTTGAGGCCTATATTTTCGAGTAAGTGCGCGGTAGTTTTCTGACATTCTTTAAACAGCTTTAGCTAACTCAAGGAATGTACAAAATGCTGAACTCCAATAGTAATGACTAGCAGAGGTTTTTGCGATTTAAAAGGAAATTGACCAAATACAAAAAGGGCATCGATATAAATCGAAGCCCTTTTCAAAATTTGATGGAAAAGCTCTGCGGTTTATCGCAGGTGTTTTTCAAAGAATTCGTAAATACGACGGTATTCATCATACCAAGCATCTGGATCACGGAAACTGTGACGCTCGGTTGGGTACATCATCATATCAAAGTTCTCGTTTCCTGACTGAACTAACTTCTCGATGTACTGCACGGCATCTTGGAAGCCTACGTTATTATCGATAAGACCATGAAGAATGATCACAGGTTTGTCGAGGTCCTCTGCAAAAGTAAGGGGTGAACTGCGAGCATAATTAGCTGAATCTGCTTCTGGAGTTCCCAGTCTCGGTAGAGTGTACCATGGGTTAGTGTAGTAGTAATTTTCCCAATTGGTAACTGCACGCAGTGCTGCCGCAGCATCAAACGATTCGGGAGCTTGGCTTACCGCGTAAAGGGCCATGAAGCCACCATAACTTCCGCCATAAATACCAACTCTTGAGGTGTCAGCTGCAGGGTGTCTTTCAGCTAGAAGTGCCAGACCATCTTGGATATCTTCAGTTTCATATTTACCCATCCAATTGGTGACATCTTCACGGAATTTTCGCCCATAACCGGTACTGTGACGGTAATCTACTTCAATTACATAGTAGCCCTTCTTAGTGAGTAATTGGTGAAACATATACTCTCTCCAATAGCTGAAGCTCCATCCTTTAAATACATTTTGCAGCGAGCCAGCACCATGAACAAATACAACCACTGGGTTCCCATTAGCACGATCAATTTGATCGGGCTTTAGGATTGATGCAGAAATTTCAGTTTCCCCATCTCGGCCGGTAAAGCGGATGTATTCTTCTTTTTGCCATCCCATATCTGCAAAGCCTTCAGGCACCGTATCGGTGATGCGAGTTTCTTTCCCAGCTTTCTTTAGGTCAACAACGTAGAGGTCAGCTGGTTCATTAAAATAGGTTCTTGAATAGGCAACATAACGCTTGTCAGAACTTAGCCTAAAGTCTCTGCGATGTGCTTCAGCTTTAGTAATCTGCTTTTTATTGTTACTCTTAAGGTCTAAGGTGTAGATATGTGTTTCGCCGTAATCTACTTCATTGGTTGCGATTACCATTTGGTTGTCATCAATCCAGCGAACAAATGGAATATCATAAGCTCCGGTAGTGTGCTGCTTGAAGTTTGAACCATCCGCATGGATGGTATAAATGTGGTTCCACCCATCTTTTTCATTTTGAAGCATAATTTTGTCTTCGGTTGGGGCAAAACTTGAATTTGTGCCATATAACCAACCCTGAGTGGAGTCTTCAAATACAACGTAAGAGCTATCTTGCTCTAAGTCATAAATGGTAATGGTGCGCTTTTTCATAGCTGGATCCATAGCGTCGGTCATCGCATATTTTCCAGAATGACTTACATCAGAACGTACATATCCTTTTGCTTCAAATAGCTCTTTTACTTTTCCTGAGGCTATATCAACTACAGAAACGCTATTTGTTGAAACTCCACGTCTTGAAGCTCCCGTTTTCACATATTTGCCGGCGTACTCTGGGAAGTAATATTCTTTTGAATCTGAGTTATCACTTTGGCGAACAACAATTTTATCGTCGCCACCCCAGCCTACAATACTATAACTAGGCTCCTCATCTTTTTTTGCAGTTACCTGCTTAATCATCGATTCCGTAACGCCAGTAATCCAAACATCGCCATTCACTGCATAGGCAATTTTAGTTCCTTCAGTATTCCAGGTGGCGCTATAATCGAAACCTTTGGAAGCAATGAGGGTGCGTTCATTTTCGAAATTTTTATCCGCAATAACGATATCACCACGCTTTTGATAAATTAGCTGATCACCATTTGGGGATAAAGTGAACGAGCGAACAAAGTCACTAGATGCTTCCTCTACATCTTTGCCATTCAGTTTTACTTTATAGGTTTTGCTTCGTTTTTCATCAACCTTTCTCCAGCTATAGAAGGCATACTTTCCGTCTACTGAAAAGCGTATAAAGCTAGGTCTATTGCCAGGGATGTAAGGTTCATGCATCAGCCTTTTTAGGCTTAAAGTGTCGAGGGGAGTTTGAGCTTGTGCGTCATTGCTACTTACAAATAGTAGAGGCAGTAGAAACAACAGAGATAAGTATTTCATAAATCCAATGTAGTTAGTGAGTGCGAAAGCCTAAGAATAGGAAGAATGAGCATTAAATAATGCAAAATGATATTAGGCATAAAAAACTCCAATAAGCCGAAGCCTATTGGAGCTGAATATCTAAATGTGATATCGAAAAAACTATTTCATCAGTTTTTCAATGTCGTCCACTTCTTTCGGTACGTCGGTAAAGTTTTCGTAACCCGTATCGGTGATAGCAATATCATCTTCAATACGAACACCGCCGAAATTGAGTAGGGAGCGAACTTTCTCGGTATTCAAGAAGGACTTTTTGGCCTCATCTTGCATAGCTGGTTCAAGTACAGCGGGCACAAAGTAGATGCCTGGCTCAACGGTTATAACCATGCCCGGTTGTAATTCACGACGTGCACGTAAGAATTTAATACCTGGACGGTCAATGCGGTCAACTCCTTTAGGGTAGCCACCTACATCATGGGTGTCGAGCCCAAGGAAATGACCTAAGCCATGAGGGAAGAAGAGTGCGAAGATATCTTCGTTCATCATATCGTCTACGCTACCGCGAACGATATCGAGCTCTTTTAGCCCTTCCATCATTGTGCGTGCAGCAAGTAGGTGTAAGTCTTCCATTTTTACACCAGGTTTCACAGCATCTAATACTGCATTCATCCCAGATAGTACAGAGTTATAAATACCTTTTTGAATGTCGGTATATGTACCATTTGCTGGAAAAGTACGCGTGAAATCGGAGGCATATCCATTGCATTCAAAACCTGCATCTAAAAGGAATAAATCACCATCTTCAATTTTACTCTTACTTTCTACATAATGAAGGATAGATGCGTTTTTACCGGCTGCAAAAATTCCGTTATATGCATCCATCAACAATCCATTCTCAAGCTGAACTTTGTTGAAAATCGCTTTGATTTCATATTCGTACATGCCGGGCTTAATGGCTTGCATCGCTGCTCTGTATGCTAAGTTGTTCACTCGGCTTGCTTCACGAAGCTGGTCGAGTTCCCAGTCGGTTTTAAGTACACGGCAGTAGGTAAGGGCATCGGTTAGTGAATCAGAATCTACTTTGAAATCACGACTGAGATCTTCAACAAACTGTGCCTGTTCCTCATTTAAACAATAAACCGTTTCAGGATTTAACTCATTAAGTACGGTTAGAATCTCGTTATGAAAATGAAGGTGGTCAGGTTTGTACTCTTCTAAATATTGCTCTCTCGTTTTTACATAGCCATGCCAAACCGCATATTGAGCATCTCGTTCAGGTACAAATAAGTGATATTCTTCCGTGTTTAAATCTAATATAAGAGCACATTCTGGCTCGTTTACACCTGTTAAATACCAGAAATTAGACTCTTGGCGAAATGGAAATTCGTAGTCCGTATCATAGCGGTACATGATGTCTTTGCCTTGAATAAAGACTGCGCCATTTTGGTCGTCATCGAATAAAGAGAATAGTTTTTCGCGGTGCTTACTGTGCATTATCTTGAATTTAGTCCATATTTATAGATTGGAGGATAGGGAAAAAACCACCTAATATCGATACATCAGCTATAGAGCTTCAGCATATCCTGTATAGAGGAAATGAATGATTGAAGAGAGAGATTTTGAAGATCATGAATGTAATTTTGGCCATCAATTTCAGTGGTGCCTTTTTCATTCAGCATATAAACCACGGTATTCTCTCCACTCATAAACTGAGTTCGATTCAAAGTTAAGAATGCCTTGTTCACTCCTGCCGAATTCACAACAATATGGATAAGCGTTTCTTGTTGAGGAGTGGAGCTAAACGCAATGGCTAATTTGAGATCTTCAGCTGTTGGGATTATTCCATAATAGGTGTCAGCATAAAAGCCATCTTCGAGGCCCAGTGAAAGAAATCGTACATCTGTGTTGGCGCTTGCATACAACTCATTTAGAAAAGCTTGGGTTTGGTTATTGGCAAGCTCCATGTCTTTGTTGCCTAGGAAGCCACGAGATTTCCAGTACTCAAGATCTCTTTCAATCGTAGCATTAGTTGAAGAATAGGTTTCAGGAAGTTCAGAGATGTGATCCATAGTGGTATCATTGTCTTTGAACCAAATATCCTCGATACCATTGGTGATCATTAGATAGGGTGCGCCTAAAGCTTGGTTGTAGCGCCCGATTTGTTGGGCTACTTTTTCATTAATGGGAATGGAGGTGGCTTTGCATTCTACCAATAGGTCAACATCGAATGACTTGTTGTAGCAGATTATATCCGTTCGGGAAGAGCCTTTGTCGCCAGGTAGTTTTAGGGGAGATTCGAATGAGATTCGAGATGAGGAAAACTTGGCTTCGTGAATTAGATACTCAACAAATGAGAGTCGTACTCTTTCCTCAGGGCGGTTTACAAAAGATTGTTTAAGAATGGGATTCCATAACATTTTGGTCCCATTCTTAAATACAATCTGTGGATAATGATGAAGTGCTTTACTTTTCAAAAAACTCAAGTGTTAACTAAATCTTCGACTTAATGTAACACTTGATCAACATTATTTGGTGCTTACTTCAGTTTCTTTGCCGGTTCCCAACGTTTTGTTGATGTACAGCTGTTGTAGAATAGAAAGCACGTTGAAAATGAGGTAGTATAAACTCAATCCAGAAGCGAAGTTGTTGAAGATAAACAGCAACATCACTGGGAAGATGTATTGAAGTACCTTCATTTGCTGAGCCATTGGGTTATTAGCACCACTTCCACTCATGCCACCAGTAAGTTTACTCTGTACCACCATCGCTGCCGACATTAACAATACAAAACCACCAATCGCATCTCCTAAGAATGGGATTGAGAAAGGAAGGTTGATAATGTAATCTGGAGCCGAAAGGTCACTTGCCCAAAGAAACTCTTCTTGTCTAAGAAGGATAGAGTTTTGGAAGAATCTCCAAAGTGTAATAAGAATAGGGAACTGAAGAAGGTTTGGTAAACAACCACCAAGTGGGTTCACTTTGTTCTTCTTGTACAGCTTCATGGTTTCTTGCTGCTGCTTCTGTGGATTGTCTTTGTACTTATCCTGAAGCTCTTTGAGTTGAGGCTGAAGCTCTCTCATGGCCGCCATACTCTTATAACTCTTGAAAGTAAGCGGTGATAGAATAAGTTTAACAGTTGCCGCAAAAATGATAATCAGTACACCATAATTGCTGATAAACTGGCTAAAGAAAGTGAAGAATGGAATAACGATGAATCGAACAAAAGGGTCTGAGAAGAATCGTAGCCAGTTATAGCCTACTTCAACCATGTCGTATGCATGCTCATCAACTTCCTTAATGTCATAGTACTTCAAAGGCCCTAGATAAAGCTTGTACGAAAGCACGCCATCAGCTGGGATGTTTGAAGTAACTGCAGAAGTGTAACGGTGTTTTGTAAGTGGCTCGTCCAGTTCGCCGGTCATTTCTCCCGTTAAAATAGCCCCTTCAGTTTGGTGCATCGGTTTGATGAACTGTGTGAAGAACTTAGTACGAGTTGCGGTCCATTGAACATTACCATTAAAAGTGTCTTCGATTCGGCCAGGTTCATCCGCTTTAAATTTCTCTAGTTCATCGCCTAAGTACACATACGCGGCCGTTTCCATGCCCTCTTGCTTCTTGTCTTTCTCAGTAGAGTTAAGAGGTGAATTCCAGCCAAAGTCTACAGCACGGCCTACGATGTAATCACTTACACCAACAAATTTAGCTTTAAAATCAATCTCGTAATTCTCGGCATTGAAGGTGTAGGTGTACACAATCTGGCGACCATCGCCTAACTCAAGCGCATAAGAAAGTTCTTTTGAGTCGCCATTGTTAAGGGTCATTGAAGAACCGCTAGCCAAAGGGGTAAATAGTAGATTTTGAGTATCTACGTTTAAATTTTCTGTAGATAAAAAACCGATGTTATAAGCAGAACGGGTAGTGTCTCTTATCATTTGTACGGGCTGGCCGTCCCATGCATTGTATTCTTTTAGGTATAAAGAAGTTGGGCCGGCACCACGGTTGCTAAATACAATAGAATAAAGTGGAGTCTCTACAATAAACTCAGATTGCTCGGTAGTGGCTGAGTTAGCAAAAATACCTGAAGTAGGTACGTTTACTCTAGCATTGTCTTCTGATTCGCGTAGCGTAGGTTGGTTAGATTCGGGAGAGTCCGCAATGGTGTCCTGAGCTTGTTGTGTAGCCTCAATTTGGGCTAGGCTATCTTGAGCGGCGCGTTCGCGAAGTTGTGCAGCTCGTTCTTCTTCTGAAGGCATAGTTACAAAGAACCATCCGATCATGAGTAAAAAAATTAGGCCAAGTCCAGTTGCTGTATTTTTATCCAAAAGTCTGAGATTTATATCATTTGTTAATTGAAAGCAGTCGAGTACGTAGTTCTTCCAATAGTGTTGCCACTTGTTGGTGTACTTCTTGCGATGAGAGATCAGCTTTGCGAGCGATGAGAGCGGCATGAACACCGAGGTTCATGTCGTTAACCGTATCGATAAGTGAATGCTTGTTTAAGCGGAAGGCTTCCCTAAGCACCCGTTTAGTCCGATTGCGTTGCACCGCAGTGCCAATCTTTTTAGGTGCTATAAAGCCAATCTTAAAACCCATATTTGGGGAAGAATACGTGGTAAAGCGAAGATTCACCAAGGGTGAGTGGATGAGCGATGCTTCAGAAAATAATTTCTGGAAGTTTCGCCTACCGCGTAAAATTTGAGATTTAGGTAAACTATACCTACGAGGCGAAGCAACGGTTATGTTACTTTGCTCCTTTTTGCTCATCACTTACAGTAAGCTTGTGGCGGCCTTTTGCACGGCGGCCTGCAATCACTTTACGTCCGTTCTTTGTAGACATACGCTCACGGAATCCGTGCTTGTTCTTGCGCTTTCTATTACTAGGTTGAAATGTACGTTTCATTAGATCAGGATGTTTTTTGCGTTCAATTCGTATCCGAAAAAGGCCTCAAATATAAGGATTAAATCATAAAAGTCTGAACATTATTTACTATTTATTTCTCTAAGTACGGATCTGTACAAGAATGAGCACCCATACATTCCAATACCATCACTTTGTTCCATTGGTAATATCAATTAGATGCATAAGTAATGACGAAGCCAAATATCGAACCTTTAGGGGTTAAGACTCATTTATATAAGTGAATTTGATAACAAAGAAAGAAAAGAAAGGACTCCCATGAGTAACGAGAAGCTGACAACTTACATGAATGAACTACTAGCTTATAACAAGCACTTTTTAACTGTAGTGCGATCGCAAAAGACTGACAGCAAAGTTCAGAACACGAAAGCAATCGAGTTAATGCATCATATTGATATGGCAATTACTACTCAGATTGCAGCCATGGAGAAGTTTGATGACCTCATCGGTGAATCCAATATGGATGCTATCAAGAACACAGCTGCGAAAGTAGCGGGTAAGGTTGCAGGTGGTATTGATTCGATGCGTGAGGATCCCGTATCTAAAATGCTTCGCGATGATTACGCCGCATTAAGTATGCAAGCCAGTGGTTATACCATGTTGTATACTGTAGCAACGGCATTGGATAGAGATGACTTGGCTGAATTCAGTAAGAGTAGTCTAGAGAAAACGGCACAACTCATTACCGAAACAAGTCAAACCTTACCATATGTAGTGGCTTCTGAATTTATGGAAGACGAAAGCGATGCCTTGAAGGTAGCTGAAAAAGCACTAGAGGAAACTCAAGAAGCATGGAAGCCAGAGAATATGTTTGAAGAAGCCTAAACTATATAGGCACTAGCAGAAAGCTCAACCTTTACGGGTTGGGCTTTTTTATTTTAAGAGCATTAAATCTTCAGTAGGAATGAGAATTGTTAGCGATCAGGAACAATTCCACAATATTGGTATAATTATTGCGATATTTAAGGCTCAGTACCTACCTTAGGTGCGATGATTTTTTATTACAAAATAATGGCATAAGAAAAGAATATGATTGATAAGATCGGAAAGGTTATCACGAAAATTTTCGGTTCTAAGAGCGAAAAAGACATTAAGGCTATTCAGCCGATTGTGGATAAAATCAATGCTCTTGGCCCTGAAATGGAGAAGTTGAGTGACGACCAGCTCAAGGCAAAGACTCAAGAATTTAGAAAGAAAATAGAAGACGCAACGGCCAATACTTCAAAAGAGATTGAAGAAGTAAAAGCCAAGATGGAAGATCTTGATAACCTATCTCAAGGGGAAAGTAGAGCACTTGCTGAAGAGCTAGATCGACTAGAGCAGCAGTGGTTGGATGAACTTGAAGAAACCCTCGATGACATATTGCCTGAAGCCTATGCAGTATTAAAAGATACCTGCCGTCGTTTTGTCGGTAAGAGTTGGAAGGTTGCTGGTGATGAGATCGAATGGAACATGATTCCATATGATGTTCAGCTAGTTGGTGCTATTACTCTTCACAAAGGGATGATTGGTGAAATGAAAACGGGTGAGGGTAAAACACTCACCTCTATATTCCCAGCATACCTAAATGCACTTGCAGGTCGTGGTGTTCACGTGATTACCGTAAACAACTATCTTGCAAAACGTGATGCCGAATGGAATGAGCCGATCTTTAATTTTCATGGCTTAGAAGTAGCTTGTATCGACAACTACGATCCAAACTCTGAAGGCCGCCGCAAAGCCTATCGTGCCGATATCACTTACGGAACCAACAACGAATTCGGCTTCGATTACCTTCGCGACAACATGGTAATTGAGAAGAACCAATTGGTACAAAGAGGGCACCACTATACCATTATTGATGAGGTGGATTCTATCTTAATTGATGAGGCTCGTACCCCATTAATTATATCAGGCCCAGTTCCTAACGATAATAAATCGGGTAAATACCAAGAGATGAAGCCTAGAATGGCTGCTCTTGTTGAAGCCCAAAAAAAGTTAGTAGCGCAGTTAGTGCAAGAAGCACAACAACACTTAGATGAAGGCAATGAGGAAGCGGCAGGACTAGCATTATTTAGAGCTCAGCGTGGTTTCCCGAAAAATACGCGTTTCCGCAAAATGCTTCAGGATGCTCACATCCAAAAGCTAATTCAAAAAACGGAAGCATTTTACTTGCAAGACAATGCCAAGAAAATGCCTGAGGCGGATGAGTACTTATTCTATGCCGTAGACATGAAAATGAATTCAATTGAAATGACTGAAAAAGGTCGTGAGTTCATTACACAAAAAGGGGAAGATCCGGACTTTTTCGTAATTCCTGATTTAGGTACCGAAACCTCCATTATTGAGCAGGAAATAGAAGCGCTTGAAAAGGAAAAGATTGAAGAGGTTAAGCAACAAGATCTTAGTGAAGAATATCAAGAGCGTAAGATTGAAGAAGTTAAAAAAGAAGTTCACCTAGAGCGTGAACAACGATTTAATGAATTACACCGCTTATTTGCAGAGCGTGGAGACCGTATTCATACGGTTAACCAGTTACTAAAAGCATATACCTTATTCCAAAAAGAAGAAGAGTATATCGTTCAAGACGGTAAAGTACAGATCGTAGATGAGCATACGGGGCGTGTGCTTTCTGGTCGTCGTTATTCTGATGGTTTACATCAAGCCATTGAAGCGAAAGAAGAGGTGAAGATTGAAGCTTCTACACAGACTTACGCGACTATTACTCTGCAGAACTATTTCAGAATGTACCATAAGCTTTCGGGTATGACGGGTACAGCTGAGACGGAAGAAGGGGAATTCAATGAGATTTACGATTTAGATGTAGTAGTGATCCCTACTAACCGTCCAATTCAACGCGACGATAAGGAAGATCTCATCTTTAAGACGAAGCGTGAGAAATTCAACGCAGCCATTGATAAAATCCGTGAATACCATGAAAAAGGTCAGCCTGTATTGGTGGGTACTACAAGTGTAGATGTTTCAGAAACCATGAGCCGTATGCTGAAACGTGCAGGTATCCCTCATAATGTATTAAACGCAAAGCAGCATGCTCGTGAGAGTGAGATTGTAAAGCAAGCCGGTCAACCTGGTGCCGTAACAGTAGCAACGAATATGGCGGGTCGTGGTACCGATATTAAACTTGCTCCTGGTGTGAAAGAAAAAGGTGGATTGGCGATTTTAGGTACCGAGCGCCATGAATCACGCCGTATCGACCTTCAGTTGAGAGGTCGTTCTGGTCGTCAAGGGGATCCAGGTGAGTCACAGTTTTATGTGTCTCTTGAGGATAATTTAATGGCCATGTTCGGATCTGACCGAGTAGCTAGTGTGATGGATCGCCTCAAGTTTGAAGAAGGTGAAGTGATTACACACCCATGGATGACAAAATCATTAGAAAGAGCTCAATCAAAAGTAGAGCAGAATAATTTTGGTATTAGAAAGCGTCAGCTTGAATATGATGACGTTCTGAATAACCAAAGAAATGTAATTTATGCACGTAGACTTCATGCACTCTCAGGCGATCAACTATTGTCTGATATCATGGATATGCTTGAAGACTTTGTGGAAGGTTTAGTAAATGAGCATGTAGCAGCAGGAGACTATATTGGTCTTCACCAAGAAATCTTGCGCAATCTTGCAGTTGATGTATCCTTCGATGAAGACGAATGGAAATCTAAAAATGAGTATGAACTCATTGATATGATTATTGAGCGTGCACTTGAAGTGTACCGCCGTAAAGAAGAACGTATGGCGAAGCCTCTGTATGAGGTAATGAAACGCATTGCGGAATCTGAAACAGACAAGAAACCAGAGCGTGTTCAAGTAATCTTTACGGATGGCATCAAGCGAATGCGCGTGGTTGTGGATGTGGATGCAGCCTTAGAAAATGAAGGCCGCGAAGTAGCCCGAGCCCTTGAACGTACAGCGGTTCTTGCAACTATCGATGATAAGTGGATGCAACATTTACGTGAATTGGATTCAGTGAAAGAAGGTATTGGCTTAAGAGCGTTTGGACAGAAAGATCCACTGCTTGAATATAAGCGTGAAGCTTTTGATATGTTTAAGCAGTTACTGGATATGATTAACAGAGAAGTTGTTTCAACCATCTGGAAATCTATTCCTGAAGCCCAAGCAAATAGTGATGGCATTGAGCAAGCGCAGAAGCAAAAGTCGAAATTCGATACGAGCCGTATGCAAGCTAGCCAAGCAGATGCTACAAATATGGGACTTCAAGGTGGAGCAGGCCAACCGCAACAGGAAGGTCAACAACGCCCAATGGGCCCAAATACAAAGCGTAAGCCCGTTGTTGTAGCTGATGAGCCCGGACGAAATGATAAAGTGACTATTCAGAATATGAATACTGGAGAAGTCAAAGAAATCAAATGGAAGTACGGTAAGGATATGGTCGAAAATAAAGGTTGGGTTATTGTAGAGAAGTAAGCCCATGTATTTTTGATGAAATGAACTTAAAATGCCGATTACGAACAGTTTTCGGCATTTTTTGTAGGGTGTGGTAATTTCACAACCAAGAAATTCAAAATTGAATTATGGCAAGCGATGCGTATGTTTTACGCGGAATAAACAAATGAGGTAAGCGTGGAAGTATTAGGAATAGACATTGGAAGCTTTGGTATAAAGGGCGCCATCGTTAATACGGTGATGGGTGAGATTATATCTAAAAAGAAGAGCACCGAAAAAATTGAAGACACCCGCCCGCACAAGCTCATTTCCCAAATGCATCAAATAGTTAAAATGTTTGATTGGAAAGGCCCTATTGGATGTGCCTTCCCCGCACCAACAAATAGAGGGGTAATTATATCAGCCACAAGAATAGACGAGTCGTGGGTGGATGCAGATGCCGATCATTTGTTTTCCGAAATCACAGGCTGCAAAGTAAATGTGATTAACGATACCGACGCAACAGGCTTAGCCGAAATGACTTTTGGAGCAGGTAAAAACCAAAGAGGGACTACCATTGTACTTACAGTTGGTACAGGGATTGGATCGTCAATTTTCTCAAATGGTATACTACTTCCGAATACCGAGTTAGGCCATATGGAGTTTAAAGGCGCTTTAATTGAAGATCATGCTTCAAATCGCGTTCGGAAAGAAGAAGGTATTCGACGAAAGAAGTGGGCAAAACGACTAGAATCGACCTTAGAATACTACGAGCGTGTATTCCACCCCAGTATGATTATCATGGGCGGACAAGTGAGTAAAAAGCCTGAAAAGACTTTTCCATTCATAAAGATTCACACCAAGCTAAAGCCAGCAGCATTGAAAAATGACGCTAGTATTGTTGGGGCAGCTTATTACGCCGCTATGCAACAAAAACTACAAGCGAAAGAAATCTAATTGCTTGAATAAAGAGCTATTCGGTTTCCTTCAGAATCGATAAAGACGCCCATATAACCATGTTCAGGAGATATCTGTCTTTTTGGGATGGTTACTTTACCCCCGGCCGATTCAATGCGGTCTTCAACAACTTGTAAATTTGGCTCGGCATTTAAATAGATTAATGGACCGTGAGTATGACTGGGTTGATACCACTCTTCATTATAGACCAAAGAGCCCGAAACGGCATCTTGATCACCAGGGAACAATTCCATTTTGAAATTCTCGTCTATATCCATCGAGTTCAGCTGTATTTCAAAAATGGTTTCGTAAAAACGCTTGGCTCTGTCCATATTCTTTACAGGAATTTCGAACCAACTCATCGCATGCTTTGAATTTTTCATAATGTACCTTCTATATGATTGGATACACCATGGTAATTCACGGGGGCTGATAAGTCAAGCATGTGTTTTAACCTGCCTTTTAACAAAAATTCATTTTGGAGAGAAACCAATCTATTGCATCAAATGGATGCGGTATTGGATGAAACCAAATTACAGATAAGGTATCACTCGGTTTAGCACTGGGTTTCGGTGATTGTCCTTCCAAACTGCAGAAAGAGTAGTGCGTTGCTTAATGTGCTTTAAATCAATGAATTTGATATTCAGGTTAAACCCATGTTTTAGAGAACTAGGGATGATGGCTAAGCCCAAACCATTTTCAACTAAGCGGAAGATAGTATTAGCATGAACCGACTCGTGGGTTACTTTTGGAGTAAATCCCTCGTCTTCGAAAATGCTCATGATCTTATCATAGTACCCATGACTATACTTGCTAGAAAAGAGAATGAAATGATCCTCTTTGAATTGCTGAACCGATTTGAAAGTGGCTTCATCGATGGGGTGATTTTTGGGCAAAACGATACAGAATGTCTCAGTGAGTACATCGTGTTTCTTTAAGCCATCTGGAACGCGCATACTTCGGATGAACCCTAAGTCTAGTTGATCATCTCTAAGTTTGTCTATCTGCTCTTGATTAGGTAACTCTGTTAATACTGTATGAATACCCGGCGCTTCTTTATTAATGGAAGTCAGTAGATCAGGAATTACATTCTGCATGGCGGATCCGACAAATCCAATTCGTAACTCCCCAATATCGCCCCTATTTAAATGCTGAACATTCTTAGTTACAAAGTCGATGTGATTGAGAATGAACTTTGCTTCCTCATAAAAATACTCGCCTGCTTTTGTAAGACTTACATTTCGTTTATCTCGAATCAATAGTTCGGTATTCAGATACTTCTCTAATTGAAGGATCTGACGACTAAGTGCAGGTTGAGTGATAAAGAGTTTTTCAGCTGCTTTATGAAAATGTAATTCTTCGGCAACAGTGAGAAAATATCTTAGATGGCGATGTTCTATTTGATTACTCATAGTTATTAATATATACATATAAAGTATTACAGAACATCATTAAATGAGCCTATTTTAAATCTAAAAGTAGGACAAAGTATGTTTAAACTGGGATTAGATAACCTTTCTATACAAAATCTGATAGATATTGTAGAAGGGGATTTAAAAATTGGGTTGGATGCATCAACTCGAAAACGAGTTAAAGAAAGTGCAGCTCATGTTGCCGAGATAGTAGGCAGTGGAGAGGTAGTGTATGGTGTAAATACAGGCTTTGGGCCGCTGTGCAATACCATCATTTCTAAAGAGAATACAGCCAAACTACAAGACAACTTACTTAGAAGTCATAGTGTGGGGGTAGGCAAAGCCATAGACGTAAAGATTGCCAAAACGATGCTGGTTCTAAAAGCTCATAACTTGAGTATTGGATATTCGGGAATACGAGAAGAGACTTTAGATAGGATATTATTTTTCATTGAAAACGACATCATTCCTGAAGTACCTGAACAAGGATCGGTAGGAGCATCCGGAGATTTAGCACCACTAGCGCATCTATTTTTGCCATTAATTGGGTTAGGAAAGGTTCACTACGAAGGCGAATGGCATCCGACATCAAAAGTGTTAAAGAAATTTGGGAAGGCTCCTATAGTATTAGGTGCAAAGGAAGGCTTGGCTCTTATAAATGGGACGCAGTTTATAGCAGCCCATGCCGCATGGGGGGTGTATAATTTGCATCACTGTTTACATACAGCTGATATAATTGGGGCAATGAGCCTTGAAGGAGTGCTAGGTAGTGTGAGTCCTTTCGATGCTCGTTTGCATGAAATAAGACCTTTTGAAGGATCACAGTATGTGGCCTACAGATTAAGACAGCTTTTAAAAGAATCGGAGATGGTTGCCTCTCATTCCGATTGCGGGCGAGTTCAAGACCCCTATTCTATTCGATGTATGCCACAGGTGCACGGTAGCAGTAGAAATGCGTGGCTTCATGTGAAGAGAATGGTTGATATTGAAATCAATTCTGTAACAGACAATCCCATCATTTTATCAAAAGATGAAGCCATAAGTGGGGGGAATTTTCATGGACAACCATTGGCTTTACCCTGCGATTATTTAACGCTAGCGGCGCATGAATTGGGAAATATATCGGACCGCAGGTCTTATTTATTACTGGAGGGCAAACATCCTGGATTACCCAAACTGTTGATGAGTGATATCGGGTTGAATTCAGGGTTTATGATTCCCCAGTATACCTCAGCAGCTTTAGTGAGCGAGAACAAGGCTCTTTGCTTCCCAGCATCTGCAGATAGCATCCCTACTTCATTAGGTCAAGAAGATCATGTGAGTATGGGCTCCATTAGTGCAAGAAAATTGAATCAGGTAATTGATAATGTGGAGAAAATACTAGCGGTAGAATTAGTAAGTGCAGCCCAGGCATTTGACTTCCGTCGACCTATGAAATCAGGTCCGCTTTTAGAAGAATGTCATCATCTAATTAGAACACATATCGATCATGCAGATGAAGATCGAGTATTTGCAGATGATATTGAGAAAGCATACCAGCTAATCAAAAATCACTGTATAAGCCTGAAGGCGGAAGAAGTAGCAAAAAGTAAAAATATTGACCTAAATGGAGAATTTGATGAACACTTCAGACTTTCTTAAAACATATGTAAAGCATCCCGAATATAAATCGCCGACTGGGGCAGATTTGAATGCTAAAAGCTGGCAGACGGAAGCTCCAATTAGAATGCTACTTAATAACCTAGATGCTGAAGTTGCCGAGGCTCCTGAAGATTTAATTGTTTATGGAGGGAATGGGCAAGCAGCGAGATCTAAAAAGGATTTAGAAAAGATCATCGAGGTTCTATTAACACTGGATGAAGATCATAGTTTATTGGTGCAATCAGGTAAACCCGTTGGTGTGGTAAGGTCACATCCAGAGGCACCCCGGGTACTAATAGCGAATTCAAATCTTGTTCCTGAATGGGCTACTTGGGAGCACTTCAATGAGCTAAAAGAACGAGGGTTGATGATGTACGGTCAAATGACCGCCGGCTCTTGGATTTATATTGGAACACAAGGAATTTTACAAGGAACGTATGAGACTTTTGTAGCATGTGGGCAACAGCACTACAATGCAGATTTGAGAGGTCGATTATTAGTTACGGGTGGTCTTGGGGGCATGGGTGGAGCTCAACCACTAGCCGCAACCATGGCAGGGGCTACTTTCCTTGGCGTTGATGTAGATGAAGATAGAATCAAAAAAAGGATTCAGACTCGCTATATCGATAAGATGACTCATTCATATGAAGAAGCCATTAAGTGGGTAACCGAAGCCAAAGCAAACAAAGAGAATATATCGGTTGGCTTAGTTGGTGATATCGGAGATGTGTTAGAGCGACTGATTGAAGACGGGATTACACCGGATATTTTAACAGATCAAACATCTGCACACGATCCGATCAATGGATATGTACCTCATGGCATGAGTTTAGAAGATGCCAAGAAGCTTCGAAAGAGTAATCCACAGGATTATGAAAAAAAGTCGATTGCAAGTATGGCTCGCCATGTAAAGCATATGCTCACCCTTAAAGATCGTGGTGCCATTACCTTTGATTACGGAAATAACTTAAGAGCTTATGCCAAGAAAGGTGGAGTTGAAAATGCGTTTGACTTCCCTGGTTTCGTTCCTGCGTATATCAGGCCTCTTTTTTGTGAAGGTAAAGGGCCCTTTAGATGGGCGGCATTGTCAGGTGACCCCGAAGACATTTATGTAACCGATCAAGCCCTAAAAGAAGCATTTCCTGACAATAAACCGTTGATTAATTGGCTCGACCAAGCGAGAGAAAAGGTGGCATTCCAAGGGTTACCATGTAGAATTTGCTGGTTGGGAATGGGTGAACGTGAAAAAGCGGGAAAAATCTTCAACGACCTTGTAAGAACGGGTAAAGTTAAGGCTCCAATAGTAATAGGTCGAGATCATCTAGATTGTGGATCAGTGGCATCACCCAATAGAGAAACAGAAGCGATGAAAGATGGAAGTGATGCAGTAAGCGACTGGCCCTTACTCAATTTGATGTCGAATGCCTCGGGTGGGGCCACTTGGGTTAGCTTCCACCACGGTGGTGGTGTAGGCATGGGATATAGCCAACATGCAGGAATGGTAGTATTAGCAGATGGAACGGATAGAGCTGAGCGCTGTATCAAACGAGTACTATACAATGATCCGGCTATGGGCATCTTCAGGCATCATGATGCTGGCTATGAAGATGCAACCAAAGTTGGGAAATCAAATAACATGATATTATGAGTACCAAAACCACCCTATACGGCCCATTTAATGAATTGCTCACCTTAGAGGGCATTGATTTGCACGGCTCAATCTCAGACGAAGATTTAGTTGTTGAAAAAGGATGGGGGGTATTAGTTAAAGAAGGCTTGGTGCATAAAACGGGTTCATATGAGCAGTTATTTAAAGAACACCCTGATGCACATCTAGAACTAAATGGGGAGAATAAACTGGTTGCTATGCCTGCCTTTATCGACAGCCATACACACATCTGTTATGGGGGGAATAGAGCTAAAGACTACGCCCAACGGGTGAGTGGTAAGAGTTATCTAGAGATTGCAGCGGCAGGTGGAGGAATAATGGACACCGTTCGTGAAACACGTAAAGCCACAGAAGAAGAACTGGTTCAAAGCATACTTGCTAAGGTAGAAGAGCATAAAAATAGAGGCATTGCTACTATTGAGGTAAAATCTGGCTATGGCCTCAACGTAGACGATGAGCTAAAAATGCTAAGGGCCATCAAGAAAGCAAATGCGCTAACATGCATTGATTTAATCCCCACTTTCTTAGGCGCTCATTTGAAACCATCGGATTATGAAGGAGACAATGCTTCTTACCTAAAATATTTAATGGAAGAAGTGGTACCGGTTATTCAAGAGGAAGACTTAGCCCAAAGGGCAGATATTTTTGTTGAAGAAGGCGCCTTCACTATTGAAGAAGCAAGGCATTATGCAAAACAACTGAAGGTGAAAGGCTTTGATATGACCATGCATGTGGATCAATTTCACAATGGAGGAGCTGAGTTAGCAGTAGACGAAGGATGTGTATCTGCTGATCACCTTGAATGTACTACTTCTCAGAGTGCTTCTATATTTGATGGTTCCGAAACAGTTGCTGTAGCATTGCCTGGAGCTTCATTAGGCTTAGGGATGCAATATACACCAGCTCGGTCTATTCTGGACCAAAATGGATGCTTAGCCATTGCTTCCGATTGGAATCCGGGTTCAGCACCAATGGGAGATTTAGTTACACAAGCAGCTATTATGGGTGCGGCTGAAAAACTAAGCATTGCAGAAACGCTGGCCGCTATTACATTTCGTGCAGCACGTGCACTACGAATTCCAGAAGGGAGGCTAACTGTTGATCACCCAGCAAAATTAGTGGTGTTTGATACCGACGATTATAGGAACATATTGTACAAGCAAGGTCAATTAAGGCCGAGCTACTTAATTGTAAGAGAGGAATGTTATGAGTTACCTGCAGCAATTGTATAAAGAACCTAAATCAGAGTTATGGACCGGTAGAATTGATTCACTGGAAGATGAGGCTCAATTCAGAGTGCATCAGGTGGTGAAAACGGCCTCATTAAATTCTTTCAGCCAACAGAATAAGAAAGTGGTTTTGGGCTTTGTGTGTGATATCGGTGTGAAGAGAAATGGCGGCAGGGCTGGAGCGGCATTAGGAGCTAATTATCTACGATCTTCTATAGGCTCCATGTGTTGGCATGGCAGTGAAGAAGGTTTCTACGATGTTGGAAATATCAAGCCGGAACAGACAAAGTTGGAAGAAGGACAGGAAGCTTTAGGAGAGGCTATCTACTCGCTGTTGCAGACATCAAACACTCCTATTGTTATAGGGGGTGGGCATGAAACAGCATTCGGACATTATCTAGGAATCTCGAAGCATCTACAAAATCATCATAAAGGAGCAAAGCTAGGTATTCTAAATATCGATGCGCACTTCGATTTGCGTCCTTATGGTGTGCGAACTCATTCAGGATCTCCTTTTCTACAAGCATTGGATCATGCTAAAGCACAGGATATGCCTCTAGAATATTTCGTTTATGGTATTAACCGAGATAATAATACAGATGCCCTTTTTAAAACGGCACAAGATTATAAAGTGGGGCATGTAACCAATCGTGAAATAAAGCATTCGCTAAAAGACAGTCTTGAACCCATTAAGCAGTTTATTCAAGAGCAAGATTTTATATATCTCACAATATGCCTAGATGTGTTTGATGCATCCATCGCTCCAGGTGTTAGTGCTCCTGCGTGGGATGGTATCTCATTACTTCCTGCCCTAGAAGTCATTGACTTGGTGAAGAACTCGGGTAAGCTTCTAAGTGCCGATATTTGTGAATTGAATCCTTTATTCGACGAACAGCTACGAACCGTAAGAACGGCTGGTACATTATTTGGTGAGTTGATCCGGTAGGTTTTCCTCTAGGGTCTCAACGGGTACTTTAAGCTCTGGAACACGAGGAAATACTTCTTCTTTTTTCTTTTTCGAAGAACGAAGTGCTACTATGTTGCCCACCAATATGAGTATAGCCCCACTCATGCTAATCAACGACCATTGATAGTTTTCTAGGAAGGTTGAAATAGTTAATGCAATCACGGGTGCTATAAGAGATACATAAGCAGCTTTAGATGCGCCAATGTTTCCGATCAAGGTCATATACGCCCCAAAGGCAACGATCGAGCCAAGTATAGCTAAATACAAAAGAGAGAGCGTGTAACTTAATGAGGGGTTGTAGCTAATTTCCTTTCCCATAAGTAGTGCCAGTACAAACATAGCTATAGCACCATAAACCATTCCATAGGCATTAGACGGTATTACTGGTATGCCCGCTTTTTGATTACGAGCAGATGTGATGTTTCCGAGTGATGCAATGTAGGTTCCGCCAACCGCTAAAGCTAACCCAAGTACTTTGCCGTCGCTAAAGGCGAATTGCATCAGGTCTTCCCAGAACACGAAACCCGTGCCTATTAACCCTAAAAAACCACCTAATATCACCTTTAACTCAAACGGTGTTTTTAGAAAAATGCGCCCATTGATAATGTTTAGGAACACTAATAAAGAGAATATAAGCCCAACTAATCCACTAGTTAAATACAGTTCAGATTGATAAATCAACCAGTAGTTAAAGCCAAAAATGAGCACACCTTGTAAGAGAATAAACAGGTGTTCAGATTTTGAGAAACGAAGTTTAACTCCCCAAGCCTTACAAATAATTAACATGAGTACACCCGCAATCCCAAAGCGGTATGCCACAGACAGCATAGGGTCTACATCGCCTACTTGAAATTTGATTACATACCAAGTAGAACCCCAGATTAAAACAGGTGTAATGAAGAGGAGTAAATTTTTCATCGTGCAATGATACGCCTACCAAAGTTGAGATGGAATAGAGAAGAAAATTTTATCCCACACATGCTACACAACGAGTGGTATAGGGCATATACTCAAGTCGCCCAAAGGGGATGTTGTTGCCACAACGCGTACAAACACCAAAATCTTTTTTAGGTAGGTTCTCAAGAGCTCTTTCTAACTTTTTGAGCTGATTCTTTTTGTCACGTAATGAGGCTTCATTAATGGTTTTATTGTTGATAGCGTCCATTCTAGATATTCGACCAATGGAGGCATCAAGTGGGATAGGCTTCGTAAGCTCCTCAAGTTCAGCAATAAGCTGCTTTGTTTGGCTCATTTTTTCATGAACCAGTTCTTCCAATTGCTGTTTTTGTTTTGAAGTCATAATTCAGTTTTATGCATTAAACTCTACGTTTGGCAACAGTAAGGTTAGTGTTCATATGGCAATAATCTAAATCAATTTCAGTGAGTTTACTATGCCTCAAAATTTTTCGGGTAAACAATTAATAATATTCTCAGGTCTATTTGTTTTAATGGGGCTGCTAATGCTTTTAGTTGGAATGTCCATTATTGAAGCACCTGAAGAAAGCATTAATGCACCTTTATGGGTTATTCGCCTATGTGGATTTATTTTTATAAGCGCTGGAATCATGATTTATTTGGGTGAAAAAAATCCATACAACCACATCTTTGCAGCCATAATTGTTTTTGGAATGGCAGCCATTGGGCTTTGGGTTTCAATCTTTGGTGATGCGAAAGACTTTTCTGGAGGACTTCCTTTACTAGGTGATGAAACGAATGTGCTGCTAGCAAGGTTAATTTTCGGAAGTATGGCAATTATGTGCATAGCCATCGGAATTTATGCACTAAAGAAGCTATTTAAGAAGTCATATAAAAATGACAGAGATTGAGCTTAAAAAATAAAAAGCTCGATTCATTTGAAATTGTAACAACATTGTCGATAACATAGCAATACACGCACTTCATTAAGTGGAAAGTAATAGGTAGGAGAAGGCAAGGTCAGCTAAAAATACAGATAGAAAAAATTTGGGTAGCTAGTTGAGCAACTAATAATAATGAACTTATTAAATACATTTCGGACTCTGTCGGCTGCCAAAATAGCTCTAATTTATTTGGTGATAGCTGTTTTATGGATACTCTTCACGGATAGAATCCTCGCTCATTTTGTAATAGATACTGCGCTATTAACCACTATTCAGACATTAAAAGGTTGGTTGTATGTAGGCATTACTAGTGTAGGCTTGTACGCCCTTATTCAAATATGGTACCAATCATTCAAGCATGATAAAGTTCGATACTTGGAAATGCAGCGACTTGCAATAATTGGTGATTGGGAATACAATCTTGCTACCGACAGTGTAAAGTGGTCTCCAACAATGTTTGAGATCTTTGAGCGAGATGCAAAAGATGGTCCTCCGCCCTACCAAATTTTGATGAAACGCTATTTCCAGCAAAGCGATGAAAGCCTAGAAGAAATTGTTAAGTCGGTAATTGCTACAAATATTTCTTACAAGGAAGATCTGCAGTTAACTACAGAGCAGGGCAATGTTAAATATGTGCGTGCACTTATTAGCACTATAAAGGATAAATCAGATCAAGTGAAAGGTGTATATGGCATCATTCACGACATTACTGATTCAACAGAGCATGAGCTAGAACTGCAAAAGCGTAATAACTTTATTGAACAAACTTTGAATAACTTGCCAATAGGTGTTGCTGTAAATACAATTGATGACGGGCAAGTGTATTTAATGAATGAGCAGTTTTCGGAAATTTATGGATGGCCTAAAGAAACTCTAAAAGATGTAGATAGTTTTTTTGATGTTGTATATCCTAGCGAGGAATATAGAAGGGAAATAAAACGAAAAGTGCTCACTGATATGGCTTCTGGTGAAGTTGAAAGAATGAACTGGCAGCGCATACCGATTGTAACACAAGATGGCGAGCAAAAATATGTAGATAATAAAGCCATTCCCGTACGCGACCAGAACTTGATGATTTCAACAGTGATGGACGTTACCAAAAATGTTGAGGATGAAAGTAGATGGGAAAACCTAGTTCAAAATGACCCCGATCTCATTCTGATCATACAAGATCTCGAAATTAAGTTTCTAAACAATGCAGGCGCTCGGATGTATGGAGCTCCGCCAGAATACTTTATTGGGAAGTCATTGTTTGAAATCATTAAGGTAGAGAAAGAAACAATCGCCCGTGAGCGAATCGCAAAAGTTATCAAGGGCGAACAGGTAGACCCAATTATTCATAAAATTTTAGGCCCTGACGGTAAATACCGATTTCTTCAAATAAAATCGGTGCCTGTTAAGTATCAAGGAAAGAACGCGGTTCAGATCGTAGGTACTGATTTAACCAAGCAAATTAATGCACAGTCTAAATTGGAGGAATCCCTTCAAGAGAAAGAGGTGCTTCTTCAAGAAATACATCACCGTGTTAAAAATAACCTAGCGGTAGTTTCAGGCTTTTTGCAGTTACAACAGTTTAGTTCTTCCAACTCGGAATTGGATCAAGTGTTAACGGAGAGTATAACTAGGATCAAATCTATCGCTCTGATTCATGAGAAATTATATATGGCAGAGTCTTTAAGTGATATTGACTTTAAAGAGTATATCGAGGATTTGATTAGCGGATTAGAAGATGGGCAAATAATAGCGAAGAATGTGAGTGTACATTTAAATATCGAGCCATTAACAATTAATGTTAATCAGGCGGTGCCTTGTGCACTAATTTTAAATGAATTGATTGTGAACTCCGTTAAGCATGCCTTTGATGAGAATGGGGGTAAAATTCAACTGAATACATTCCAAAAAGAAAACAAAGTGTTTGTTGAGGTAAGTGATAACGGCAAAGGCTTACCCGCTAATTTCTTAACTACAAACGACGGTTCAATGGGGAGTGTAATTATCCAAACATTGATATCTCAACTAGACGCTACCATTGAAGTAAGCAACGATGATGGAGCCATGATTCAATTCAGTTTTGAGAAAAGTAATATCAAAGGGATTAGCAGCACCCTAGGCTCGAAGTAGATTATAGAATGGCTTTGAAGTAATAAAAGCCCATTAAACACGCGGCCCCAACTTTAAGCCCTGTTGCCATAGCAAACCCCAAGAACGAGCCAATGGCAGCCTTCATGGCTTTATCGGTTTTACTTCCCCCAATAATTTCTCCGGCAAAAGCACCGACTAATGGCCCCACTACAAAGCCAACTGGTGGGAAGAAAAATCCTACAATTAACCCGATGATACTTCCCCACACTCCATAAGCGGTACCGCCAAACTTCTTAGTACCCCAAGTTGGTAATACATTATCTAGAATCATGAGAACGGCTACAATCACCAACCATAATACCATAAAGCGAGTGGTGAATGGAGAGGATACCAGCTGCAGTATAACAAGGGCAAGATAGCTGAAGGGTAAGCCCGGCATAACCGGTAAAAAAGCACCGATGATACCAACAATGATTAAAATAACGCCGAGGCCAATAAATAGAAGTTCCATAGGTTAGAAGAGTTTGTTGATGCGTACTAACGTATAAAATGCATTAGGGTTACATACACGCTTGAAAAGGGTGAATCCTTCCTTGCACCAATGTACGGGTTTAGGTATCATCATCAACTTTAGAATATTTTACCAAAAACTATAATAAGGCAATATATGGCAAACGGGACCAATGGCGAAAAAGCCACATTTTTTGGGCACCCAAGAGGCTTAGCTACTCTGTTCTTCACAGAGATGTTTGAGCGTTTTAGTTATTACGGAATGCGTGCTCTACTCATCCTCTTTATGACAAAGTCGGTAATGGAAGGCGGCTTAGCATTTGATGATCAAACATCAGGTGCGATTTATGGATTATATACCATGGGGGTGTATATACTAGCACTTCCAGGCGGTTATCTAGCCGATCGATTATTCGGTTTAAAAAAATCGGTGTGGTATGGCGGTATCATAATCGCACTAGGTCATTTTACGATGGCAATACCTGGGATTTTAGATGTTGCTGGAATTACAGATGCAACGATGGTAACAAATATCGACACCTTCCCATTCTTTATAGGTTTGATACTGATTGCAGTTGGTACAGGTTTATTGAAGCCAAACATCAGTTCTATTGTAGGTTCATTATACCCAGAATCTGAAAGTGCAAAGCGTGACGCTGGATTCTCAATTTTCTACTCAGGTATTAATATTGGTGCATTTTTAGCTCCACTTATCACTAGTTATTTAGGCGAGCAAGTTAACTGGCACTTAGGCTTCGGAGCCGCTGGTTTATTTATGGTATTTGGTTTAATCCAATACAAGATGACAGAGCAATACCTAGTGGGTGTTGGTGATGAGCCCGCTGCCGATACTCAAGAAGAATTGTCCTCTAGAGAAAAACTGAAAAAAGGCCTTTATGGCGTTGTATTCGTAGCTGTTGGTTTATTAGCATTGGCATTTATGAAGGTAATACCTGTTGATGCGGTGTATATCGCTGATATTTCAGGGTACTTAATTGTAGCTGCAGCATTGGCCTTCTTAGGATATGTAATTGTGCTTGGTGGCCTAGATGAAGCCGAGAAAAAGAAAGTGTATGTGATTGGAATTGTATTCCTATTCTCAGCCATCTTCTGGTCTGGTTTTGAGCAAGCGGGTTCAACTTTAAACCTTTTCGCTGATCGTTTTACAGATCGTGAAGTGTTCGGATTTTTAATACCAGCCGGTGCACTACAAGCAGTAAACCCACTCTTTATCATCATTTTCGCTCCATTATTCGGTGCAATGTGGGTATGGTTAGCTAAAAGAAATTTAGATCCTTCATCTCCAGTGAAATTCTCACTTGGTCTAATCCTACTGGGTATTGGCTTCTTAGTGATGTATTTCGCAGCTAAAGTAGCAGCCTCTGGAGAACTAGCAGCGCCAACCTGGTTACTGCTCACTTATATGTTCCACACCTTCGGTGAATTGAGTTTAAGTCCAGTAGGATTGAGCTTAACAACCAAGCTGGCTCCAAAGAAATTCTACAGCCAGATGATGGGTGTATGGTTTATGTCGGTATCTCTTGGAAACTTAATCGCTGGGCGTTTAGGTGGTGAGATTTCTGGTGACGGTGCTGAAGCATTATCTCAGATGCCAGACCAATACATGATGATTGTATACACAACGGTAGGTGCTGGTGTACTCTTGTTACTATTGGCTAAGCCAATTAAAAAGATGATGGGCAACGTTCACTAATCCAACTTCTAAGAAATTAAAAAGCCCCTTCATGTTGGTGAAGGGGCTTTTTTTATGCGCCTATGATGTAACTATAAATTAGATCTAAAATCGCTTAGCAATACCGAAGGTCAAGAATAGGTCGTTATTATCATTTAAGATTAAGCCCGCATCTAACTGCAAAGATTCATCCACTAAATGCGTAAGGCCACCTTCTAAGAACGAGTTATTGAAGTCGCTATCAAATGTAACGGCATAGCCGAAATAAGCCGATGTGCTTTCATTCAAAGATACTCCCGGAGTGAAATTGAAATTAAAATTCCCGTCTCCGAACTCATTGAGGAAGTCGCCATAACCAAAGTTCGTATTTACACCCCAATTATCATTTAAACTAATATCAGCAATGGCCAGAAAGCGAGTGTAATAATACTCGTAGTTTTCGTTTAGAAAGGGGAGGTTCATTCGGGCTAACACAGAAAAATTAATATTCTGATCTTCACCAAACGTGCCAAAACCATACTTCAGGGCAATAGATTGTGAAGTTACAAGGGCTTTATCTCTGCCTTCAACAAATTCTAAAGAGCCAAGATTGAATTGAAGTTCTAGATCTTGAGCTAAGCCAGTTCTGATAAAAAGCTGTCCAAAATCAGTATAGTCGGTATCGGTGAAAACCCCACCTTCAAGATACAACGACCCCGATTCCACAATGGAGCTACTATAGCCAGCACCCGGGCGATCTGGAGCTATGGCATTTTGGGCATTAGTGATTGCCGGAAAAAGTAAAAATAGAAATACAGTGAGGGTAAGAAGACGATTATTCATAGTTGTAGATTAGGCTTATATTTGAAAAAAAGAATGATACCTATAATATGACTTCAATTATACAAAAAGTTCCCATTGCTGCAATAGCTACTCCCATCGGTGAAGGTGGAATAGCTGTGATTCGTGTTTCGGGGAAAGATGCCATTTCTATAGTAGACCAAGCCTTCGAAGGAAAACCTTTGGTAGAACAGCCTACTCATACTGTGCATTTTGGCAAAATTGTAGACAAAAAAGGTTTACCCGTTGATGAAGTTTTGATATCGATTTTTAGGTCGCCGAAGTCATACACGGGAGAAGAGACCGTAGAGATTTCTTGCCATGGTGGTGTACTTGTGACTCAAAAGGTTTTAGAAACGATCTTGGCCTTAGGGGTGAAGTCGGCCGAGGCTGGCGAATTCACTCAGCGTGCATTCTTGAATGGGAAACTAGACTTAGATCAAGCAGAAGCGGTGGCAGATATCATTCATGCCAAAAGTATAAAAGCGGTAGACGCGGCACATCAACAGCTTGAAGGGCGATTAGGCGATCATGTAAAGAAATTCCGCCAACAAATCATTGATGCTACCGCCATGATTGAGCTGGAACTCGATTTTATTGAAGAGGATGTAGAATTCGCAAATAAGGAGCAGCTTCGTCAATTACTTCAGGATGTAGACTCAGAAATCTCGGCGTTATTAGAGACCTACGAAACAGGGCGTATTGTAAAAGACGGAGTGAAAACGGTGTTGATTGGTCGGCCAAATGCAGGTAAATCGACATTGTTGAATACCTTGGTAGGTAGCGACCGGGCCATTGTAACCGATATTGCAGGCACCACAAGAGATACCATTGATGCTGATTGGAATTACGACGGTTTGTTATTCAAATTAATTGATACAGCTGGTTTAAGAGAAACATTAGATGTAGTTGAAGCCGAAGGAGTGAAGCGTTCTCAAAAAGCATTTGAGCAAGCTGACCTTGTAGTGTACTTAAAAGATTTATCCCATCCCTTCACCGACGATGAACGCAAAGAGATTGCTGATTTCCAGAAACGAGCAGGCGAAACTCCTTTTATCTTAGTAGGCACGAAGAAAGATCAAGAAATTGATGAGGAGTGGAGAACGGAATTTGATTTAAAAATTTCAGCAATAGATGGTGAAAAGATCAAAGAGTTGAAGCAATTACTCAAAGACCGAGCCTTAGAAAACAAGCACTATGATGCTTCAAGTTTGTTAGTGACCTCTACTCGTCATCGCGATGCACTACAGAAAACCCAAAGCCATATTCAAGCGGCCTTAAATGGCTTAGATTTAGGTATGACGGGCGATTTCCTTTCTATCGACCTCAGAGCGGCGCTTAATGAATTAGGTACGGTTACAGGTGAAATCACAAACGAACACATTCTAGATTCCATTTTTTCCCGCTTCTGTATTGGAAAATAATTCCTAAAGTTTAGATTACACCTCGGGTGAGTTAGTAATCAAGAAAGAAGGAGTGATGGTATGAAGTGGATTCAAAGAGTAGGTCTTGGAATACTTATAGCGGCAAGTTGTGCAATGGGTGCGGTTGCTCAAGAAAATTTCTCAGCTCTTCAATCGCGTTGGTTGGAAGATGCTAAACAAGGAAATGATGTTTCCGCCTATCAATGGGAGAGAGGGTATCTCCTCTACCCAGAAGGGGCTGCAGCGTTGCTCGCTCATCTATCTGATTATCAGTTAAGGATACATCTAAGTCACGATCCAGTTCGATTCATAACCATTGGCACAGTAGAGAATACACTCCAACAAAAGGAGATGCTAATGATTACCGCCTATCGGAATACTAAAGAGGGAATGAAAAAAGAAATGGATGTAGTTCTACCTACCGATGAGCCTTATGAGTTTGGGAAAGAAGTAGCTGCTGAACAAGAAATCGGACTTCGAAGAGAGGAGTGGGTTGAGCTTGCAAATCAACATAACCCAGCTCGCCATATTAAAGCATTGTATACACAAGATGCGACCTACCTTTCGGCAGGTCGACTTTCACTAGGATGGGAAGAAATCATAGAGAGATATGCTTACATGGAGTCGGAAAGCTATTCTGTAGACCTAGTCAAAAAATATCTATATCAACTGAGTGCCAATAAAGTAATTGAAGTTGGCCGTTATTACACGGGGAATAATACCTCAGGTCCAGGCGGTATCTATTTCATTCTATGGACGAAAACAGCGCCTGGAAAATGGGATATTGAACTCGATTTCAATTACTGAATCAGTACAAGTTCTTCCTGTGGTGGAATTAGAAATTCTGCACCGTTTTCGGTGATTACGGCCATTTCCTCAACTGAGATAGTTTTTAAGGTGCCGTCTTCTCTTGTCCATGCATGGAAGCCATCAAAAGCGAACACCATGCCCGCTTTCAACACCCGTTGAGAGGATGGACGTACACTTGGCGATTGAGAGCCTCCTAAGTTTGGCCCGGTATCGTGAGCTACATATCCTACTGGGTGACCAGTACTCCACATTACATATTCTGAACCGTCTTCTTTCATGAGTGCACGTTGAGCGGCGTCCACTTCCACGCCTTTTGCGCCAGGCTTCATGGCCTTAAATGCGGCACGATTTCCACGTTTGGCAGAATCCCAATAATGTTGAATATCAGCTGGTGCTGTCGTTTCACCATCTTTAAGTACATAGGCAAAGCGTTGAATATCACTTACCCATCGGTTGTAGAGTTTGATTCCAAAGTCAATTTGGATGACATCTCCGGGCATAATCACCTTGTCGGTAGCATGCGAGTGACCGCGATCTGGTCCGGAATTTACATTCGGGTTTTGGTCCGGCGACCATGCATCGGTAACTTTATACTCTTCCATTTTCTTTTTCAGGAATTTGGCGATGTCAGCATCCGTAGATACGCCGGGTTCTACTTGCTCGTAGGCTTCAAGCTCCCATTTAGCGGTTAATTCGGCCGCCTTTCTCATAATCTCTACTTCATCAGGTGTCTTAATCGAAAGCCACTCATATACCAATTCTTCAGAAGATATTAGTTTTGAAGCACTGCTTTTGCCAAGTGCATCAACTAACTTGTTGTACTGAGTATGGGTTAGCCCATCAGCTTGCGCATTGCTAGAGCTGCTATTGATTGCGATGGTATTAAATGATTGAGCATTGATGAACTCAGCCGCTTGAGTAAGAGCAGAATGCCCGCGTTCTATGGGTATCACCTCGTCGTGGAGTTTCATGTCGGCTAATGCCGTTGCTTCACCTACCGGGGAATACACTTTAGAATGGAATCCAGACCCATCTCTGTAGAATAAAAACAGTGCGGTTCCGCCAGCGTTTTCGCCACCCACATGATCTGCAAGTGGATCGTTATTATTTTCACGACAAATGATAATCCACGCATCTACATTCGCAGCTTCCATAGCTTGAGGAAGCAAAGTATTTACACGCTCTTTTCGTATTTCTGTCCAAGGAGATGCTCCCCATTCAACAGTAACAGTAGGAGTTGTGCTTCCTAAGCAGCCGTTTAGCAACACAAAAATGAACACAATGAAATTGGTACGGATCATGATTACCCTAATATTATTACACCATAAAATTTTACGACGGTAAATATGAAGGTAAAATTTTGGGAAGCCTAATTCATTTTGTAAAAAATAGTGGGCATAAAAAAAGCCCAGTTCAAAAGAACTAGGCTTTATAAAATCGAATAAAACTAAAAAATTAGTTTTCGCCTTCAGTCGAGTTGTCAGTACCCGTTGCGTCGTTGTTCTGAACTGGAACAGCAGACTGAGTTTCAGAAGGGGCGTTTAAGTCTTGAGCAGGAATTCCAGCTCCACCTTCTTGAAGGATACTACGTGTAGGTTGTGTACCTGCATTATCAATAGCGAAGTTTGCAAGGATGCAAAGTACTAGAAAAGCTCCACCAAATATTCCGGTAGCTTTAGAAAGTAAATCTGCGGTACGACGTGCGCCTAGGCCAGAATTGCCAGCAAGGCCGCCACCTGCGCCTCCACTAATACCAGATAAACCAGAACCTTGTCCGTTTTGAAGAAGAACTACGAGAATTAAAAGTGCGCAAATAATGGTAATAACTGCGACTAGAATATTGTAAAGCATGATGATTACTTAGATTTTTTTCAAGACCATAAAGATATTCAAAATTCAATACTATCCCAAGTGTGTAAGTGTCAATTCATAAGGTTATTATCACCGCATGGAAAATTTCTTAAATAACATCGCTGAATTTTTTCAAAACTCACCGTTTTTCACCCTTCAAGTGGTGAAAACAGTAGTTGTAATATTAGTTTTATGGCTCATTCGCATTTTAACGCTGCGTGTGGTTAGTAAAAATGTAGAGAGTAAGCGCACCGTATATAAATGGCGCAAAAACCTTACTTACTTCTCAGCTTTTATTGGGATTATCATCATCAGCCAGATTTGGTTTACGGCCTGGGGCGATCTTTCCACCTATTTTGGGTTACTCTCTGCGGGTTTAGCTATTGCTTTGAAAGATCCTGTTACAGATTTAGCCGCTTGGCTTTTCATAATTTGGAGAAAGCCATTTGATGTAGGCGATAGAATCGAAATTGGAGAATCAAAAGGCGATGTAATTGATGTGCGTCCTTTTAAGTTCACCATTCTAGAGATTGGAAATTGGGTAGATGCCGATCAGAGTACAGGTCGTGTGATTCATATTCCTAATCACAAAGTGTTTAGCGAGCACATGGCAAATTACACCAGCGATTTCCAGTTTATATGGAATGAGATTGGCATTATGGTCACATTCGAAAGCGATTGGAAGAAAGCGAAGAAGATTTTAGAAGAAATCTCGAATGATGAATCCAAAGATTTTATTGAAAGTGCCAAAAAGCAGATTGCTCGTGCTGCTAAGTCTTACTTGATTGAGTATCGCTACCTCACTCCGATTGTATACACAGGAGTGAAAGACAGCGGTATTATGCTCTCTATACGTTACCTAACAGACCCAAGACGTCGACGCGGTTCTTCGCAAGCAATTTGGGAGCGAGCACTCGATGAATTCAATAAACATGATGACATTGATTTAGCTTACCCAACGTTGAGAGTGTTTAATAACAGCGTTGAAGGGAAGCCGGGCACTAAACCCACTAGTTGATACTAGTCGTCATCTCTGCGTTTTGGAATGGCCTGAATCAAAGCCCTTGAATTTTCTGATGGGTCATTCACTAAATCGGGCACTCTATACACGGCTAAATCGGGAATCAAGTCAGTATCTTTATAGAACTTGGTCAACAATGGTTGGTGTTGCCCTTCTAACCAATCGCTATAGTGATCAGGTTCTAAAATAAGTGGCATAGTAGGCCCTAAAGGCTGAAGTAATACATTTGATGCTTTAGTGATTACAGCAAATTGAATATTCGTTTTACCCTCGCTCGATTCAGTCACTTTATACATGCCTGCAAAACCTAAGACCTCTTGACTCAGCATCCGCACATAAAAGGGGAGTCGGTCGTTCACAGATTGTTTCCACATATAAAAACCACTGGCAGGAATGATACATGGTTTAAGCTCAGAGTGGTCAGATTGTAATTTAGATTTAGCTATTTCTGTAATTGCTTCATCACTAGCTGAATCGTTGATTCCCCATATACCTGTAGAGATAGATCGACCTTGCTCTTCATTATAGATGATAGGCATTGGAGAGCCTGGGTAAATATTGAATGAATGTTTGAAAAGGACTTCTGATGGGGATGAAACTTCAAAAGTATCTTCAATTAGTGTTTTAGCAGCATGTAATACATAGCGTTCCATAAATATGGTGGACTTAGTTTAAGAGTTTCTATTTTTAGCAGGTCGATACTATTAAGCATAAACCTGTATGCCCCAATGAATATTATATACAATAATGAAGAACATCGGTTCCGAGCTGGCGTTCGTTTGCTTCTATTTTTAGCCTTAGCGTTTTTCTTAGCTATCCCATCAGGGTTCTTCGCCTCAACTGTATGGTCATATATAGCCCTTTCAATTGGTTTATTCATTGCAAGCCTATTGATGATCAAGCAAGTTGACCGCCGTTCCATCAAAGAAATAGGGTTAAAGCTAGAGGCACTTTGGTGGAAAGAGTGTGGGCTAGGTATACTAATTGCGGTGCTTGCACTCACTGTTGTGTTCCTTTTAGAGTGGGGAATGGGTTGGATTGAAATTTCAGGCTACGGTTGGCAGCGTGCAGGTTCAGATTATTGGCTAATCACATTAGCTGTGTACATGGTTCAAATGATGGGCGTTGGATTTTATGAAGAGCTTATATTTAGAGGCTATTTCATTCCAAACTTGAAAGAGGGTGCAATCATCGGCCCAATTACGCCGTGGCAAGCTACTTTATGGGCTGTTTTTATAACCTCAGCTATTTTTGGAATAGCACACATCTGGAATCCGAATGCCACACTGATATCTACTTCATATATACTTATTGCAGGTATTATGCTGGCCATTCCTTATCTGATTACAGGGCGCTTGGCTTTATCGATAGGAATACACTTTGCATGGAATTTTGCAATGGGAGGCATTTTTGGGCTGCCTGTAAGTGGACTTGAAATGAGAAGATCATTGATACAAGTTGAAGAAGTAGGGCCCGATTTATGGACTGGCGGCAGTTTTGGCCCTGAAGCAGGCATTATAGGCTTAGTGGGCATGCTTATAATCATACTTTTAGTATTTGGCTACGGCCGGGTGATCAAAAAAGAGCAGCCATTAGTCGAACCTATCTTCAAAAGAGACTATATGCCCTTAGAAATGCCTGAGGAGGGCAAATAAGGCCTTGAAAATGAAATATGAGCTTAGAGATTAACTTTCGTATATTAGGCGGGTCTGCAACGATGCGGACATTGATCTTTGAAAATTGAACTATTAAGCCAAAAAAGAGGTGTACCATTGTCATTTGAACAATATGACCTGAGTCCGGATTTATTAAGCGGACTGGTCGATACACGGTTAGAACAGCCTACACCTCTCCAGCATGAAGTTATTCCTCAGGTATTGCAAGGCAAGCATATGCTTGTTAAGAACGAAGAAGAGGATAAAGCAGCATTTTTGATACCTGCTTTACAGAAGTTGATCGCGAATGGAGAGGCCACAGGCACACGAATATTAATTTTAACACCATCTATAGAGCGAGCTAAAGCCATTGATGAAATGATCTGGGCGATGGGCTATCATGCACAAGTAAGTAGCGCATCCCTGTCAATGAAAGGCGACAGAGCTACCCAAGAGCAAGCAATTTTAGATGGAGCACCCGTGATTGTAGCCAATCCGGGCCGATTAGTTGACATACTGGAGAAAACAAACAGAAAGTTTGAAAACTTGGAATGTGTGATTATTGATGAAGCACATGCCATGGAGAACTTTAACCTAGTAGGACGGGTGAAGTCTGTTTTCGAGCGAATCGAAAGCACCCCGCAGGTTCTTATTTTCTCGGGTACTTTAAACAGTGCAACTAAGCAACTAGCTGAGCAAGCCTTGCAAAATCCAGAGCTCATAGGCTTCCAAGACTTAGAGGAAGAACAAAAAGCACCTGTTGAAGCAGCTGATATTGATCCTGAAGTGGTTCAACAAAAATTAGCTAAAGCATCAGTGAAAGTAGTGCTTAACCCTGAGCCAAAGGAAACCGAATCTACTACCAACGGAAGTGAGTCGAATCAAGAAGAAACGATTGCCGAAGATACTTCAGAAGAAAAAACAGCAGAAGTTGTATCTGACGAAGAAGTGGTAGAATCTGTAGCTAAAACAGTGGAAGAAAAGCTTGAAGCAGCAGAAGTAGAAGTGGTTCTAGAGCCTGATACAGAAGACACCCAAGAAACATCGGATGCTAGTAATGAAACTTCAGAACAAGAAGAAAAGCAGGCAACCGAATCAACGGAAGAAGCTGACTCAGAAAGTGAGCCAAAGGCTGTTGAACCAGCAAAACTAGATCAAGCTAAGGTAGAAGAAAAGCTTACCAAAGCATCTGTGAAAGTGGTTCTAAACCCTGAGCCTAAAAAAGAGGAGCAGGAAGAGGAGGCGGAAGAGTCGCCCAAAGAAAAATTGAAAGAAGCTTCAGTAGAGGTAGTGCTGCCTGAAGATCAAGAAGACGAGCCGACCCCGGTGTCTAAAGATCTTGAGCAGGTATACATCAATGTGCCTCCTCGTATGAAGATTTCAACGTTGATGTCGCACCTAGAGAATAGCCCTAAAGAGCGCATCGTTATCTTTACGGCTTCTAAGAGAACAACCGACCGACTTTTCAGAATTATTCTTAAGAAGAGCTGGGGAGTAGTGAGTGTGCACGAAGGAATTGACCAACAAGTGTACAACGAGCGTTTTCAGAAGTTTGTAACTGGTGAAATGAAGGTGTTATTGGTTGGTGGTATTTCAGCAACTGATATAGAACTGGATAAAGTAACTCAGGTTATCAACTACGACGTCCCTAGCGAAGTGGAAGAGTATAAGTACCGTGCTGAGTTAGTTGGCAATAAGAAGGCCGCTCAAATGGTATCCTTAGTGTCTAAAATGGACCGTGAAGATATCGATCGAATTACGAAGGAAGTTGGGTACGCACCCGTTGAAATTAAACTTCCGGAAGAAGTTCTTGAGAAGAAAAAGAAGAAGTCATCTAAGCCGACTGAAAAGAAGGATAATTCTAAGAACGACAAGCATTCGAAAAACCGAAATAGAAGAGGAGGAAAGTCATCTCGAAATAACAAACATCGAGATAATTCTTCATCTAAAAAGTCGAATAAGCATCATAAGCAAAAGCGCAGTAAGCGTGATGAACTTGCGCTACCACGTCCAAGTTATGATGGGCTTTCAGGCGGACGTGAAGGTCGCGAAGAGCCGAAAGGCGTATTTGGTTGGGTTAAAAAACTCTTCAAATAATAGCCAGTATTCGGTTTCAAAAAACTTAAAGCACCTTTTTCTGAAAGGTGCTTTTTTTATGCTCTTATTTTATTCATAAGCACAAAAAAAGCCCTCCCGAATGGGAAGGCTTTAGAAAATATAGTCAGCTACTTGAATTAACCAGCAGTTACTTCAGCCGCTGCTGCAAATACGAAGTCTTTAATGGCATCAAAAGCCTCTAAAGTTTTTTCGATATGCTCATCGTTGTGAACCGCAGTTGGAATCAAGCGAATAAGTACGATACCACGAGGTACAACTGGGTAAGCAACACCGCTCACAAACACGCCATGCTCTTCACGAAGCTTGCGCATAATGTCTTGGCATAAAGCAGTACTTCCTTGAGTTAGTACCGGTGTTACAGGACTTTCAGATGGAAGTACATTGTATCCGATCTTCTGAAGACCTTCTCTTAGCTTTAGTGTGTTCTTCCAAAGCTGCTCTCTCCACTCAGGATGCTTACGAATCATTTTGAGGCGCTCGCGTGCAGATACCACGATTGGCATTGGTAGCGACTTCGCAAAAATCTGGCTTCTCACATTCGCTTTTAAGAACTCGATTACACGAGGTTCAGAAGCAACAAAAGCGCCAATACTAGCAAAAGCTTTAGCAAAAGTACCAAAGTAGATGTCAATACCTTCTTGGCAACCTAAATGCGTTCCAGTACCTGAGCCATCATCACCAAGAGTACCAATACCATGAGCATCATCCACCAATAAGCGGAATGGCACTTCTTTTTTAAGCTCAATAATCTCACGAAGAATACCGAGGTCGCCGGTCATGCCGAATACACCTTCAGTAACTACAAGAATAGAAGAATTATCCTTCTTCTTAGCCGCAGCTCTGTATAATTGCTTTTTAAAGCTCTCAATATCATTATGCTTGAATACAGACTTGTCAGCCATAGCTAATTGCTTACCATCAACAATACATGCATGGCTAAGCTCATCATAAATCAAGAAATCGTTTCGGTCTACTAAAGAGTGAATCACACTCATGATACCTTGGTATCCAAAGTTTAGTAGCTGAGCTGCAGGTTTGTGTACAAAAGCAGCTAATTCTTGCTCAAGCAATTCGTGCTGTGTAGAGTTACCTGTCATTAAACGAGCACCCATAGGAGCACTTAAAGAATATTCAGCAGTTGCTTCAGCATCTACTTTCTTAATCTCAGGATTACTACCAACACCAAGGTAATCGTTTATACTCCAAACGATCATGTCCTTGTTATCAAATTTCATAATTGGACCTAATGGTCCTTCTAGTTTTGGAAAAGTATAGTAGCCGTATCCTTCAGAAGTAAATGGTCCTAGTGGACTAGGTCTGCCCTCAAGCTTATCAAATAGATCCATAAAAAAATAAAAAGGGTATTAGTCGTCCGAAATTCAGACGTTTTATTAGTGTAAAAACGGCAAAAAGGTACGGAAATTCGACTCTAACTCAAAGGTAAACGGCGGATATGTGGGTTTATTAATGTTGAGTAGATGTAACTCCTTAATTTAGATTTGGCTTCAAGATAAACAGGCCGTCAGCGATATCACTCACAATAACAGTGCCGCTATCGAAGTATGGGTAAACACTCCATGCGCCACTGAAGTTGTTTTGGTCGGATGCAGGCTGGGTATCGAAGAAAGCCGCCAAGGATAAGTCGGCCTCGGCAATGTTATCCATCTTTAAAATGCGTAATCCCGAATTGTAATTTGAGGCATACACGTAATCACCTTTCACATACATATTATGATCGATAGAAAAAGTATTGTGGGTGTAGTAATCAATGAATACCGGGTTGTCTAAATCTCTTACATCAAATACATACGATTTAGTATTCCTACCTAAGTTGATTTCATCTAACTCATCGTTCATGATAAAATATTGCTGGTCTTCCGTTAACCAACCCTGGTGCGCATAGTACATATAAGGCTGCGTAGCAAAGCCCAACGTTTGTAAGTTTTGCTTATCAGTAACATCAGCAATAGCTAAAGATCTTTCAGCAGCGTTAAAGCATACTTCTTTCCCTGCGTGCTCGGTATCAGGACCATTATAAATCACACACTGCGCATCATGAATATACGCGGAACCTTCACTTCGTCGGGGAGGGGTGGCGTCTTCATAACAACCAGCAAAAACGGGGTCGGATGGAGTGGATAAATCTAAAATATGAAGCCCAGCTGTATTACAGGTGTCAGCGTTCGTGGCACCGGTAGCATATAAAAAGCCCGTTTCTTCATTGATAACAATATTATGCGAATTGGCTAAACCAGCATATAGATTATCGTCGTTGAATTCGATAAAACTACCATTGTACCCTCGTAATTTAGTTAGGTCGAATACTTGAACACCATGAGGTTGGCTATCGCTACCAATATATAAGTGGTTGTTATATACTTTGTGATCTCGCCAGGCAGAACCTTTTTGTAGATTTTTTGAATACTCAGTTTCACCGATTCCAATTTGGCAAGCTTCGTAATTTGGGTCTGTTAGCACTTTATATTTAGCAGAGATGTTACTTTCAGGAAGTTTCCCAACAACAATAGGCTCATCGGGATTGGTCACATCCACAAATGTAACCCCATCCGTTAACCCAACAAGGGCATACTCTTTTTCTGTTTGAGGGTCTTTCCATCCCCAAATATCATTTAAATTACTTCCTCTGAGTTCAGAAGCACTTACACGCGCCACTAAGTCGATGTTGTTACAAGGATAGGTGCCAGCGGACAATCCGTCAACACATTCAAAACCGGGTGGAATTGGAGGAGTATAAACTTCCTCTTCACCTGAATTAGAGGAAGAATCGGTGCAGTTTAACATTGCTAGCAGAGCAATTGCACAAAAAGTTAAATGACGCATATTTATTTACAGATAGTGAGAAAAATAGGATGATATCAAATAATGTAATGACGTAAATGATGCCAATGAAATTATTTATATTGGAACGAATTATCTGAGAATCGATTACAGTAATATGTTCCTGATATTAAAATACATTGCAAAATTACTTAAGGCTTTAGCTTCTGAAGCATCCCCAAACCAATTGGCAGGAGGGTTCATTCTCGGTATGATCATCGGCTTAACCCCAGTTATGTCTTTTCATAACTTAATTATCTTGGTTTTAGTGCTGATACTGAAGGTAAATGTGGGGATGGTGATCTTAGCATTTTTAGTATTTAGTGGTATCGCTTACTTAGCCGACCCACTTTTTCATGATTTCGGGACGTACTTATTAGAGCTAGAGGGGATGCAAAGTACATATATTTCCATGTACGACAATGAGTTTTGGGCCATCACCAAGTTCTATAACACCGTAGTTATTGGGAGTCTAACAACTGCCATTATTCTATGTGTGCCTATGTTTCCACTTACAAAGGTAGGGGTGGTTCAGTATCGCAAGCACATCCATGAGAAAGTGATGAAAACGAAACTGATGAAAACACTGAAGGGTACAAAAGTGTACTCTATCTATCAGACAGCAGCAAGGTTGAGAGGTTAAGTATGAGGATATTTAGAATACAAGGAATCATTGCGGTAGTTGTAATCACAATCTTAAGCTTTTTAATAAGCTGGATAAGCATTGATCCTATCGTTGAAGAGCGCCTTGAGTATAGTGCAAGTGTTGCCAATGGGGCACTGGTTGAAATCGATGACTTTGAAATTAGCTTAGTAGATCTAAAAATTAGATGGAGTAGACTGCAAGTGGCGAACCCTGAAAACACTATGGAGAATAGTTTTGAAACAGGGGAGGCGGAATTAGACTTTCTGTTTTGGCCAACACTTTGGGAACGTGTAATTATAGAAGACGTGATTTTCAAAGAGTTTAGAATGGACACCGAACGTGAAACGGATGGCTACTTCGAAATTCCTGAAGAAGAAAAGAATAAGGAGCCAGGTTTTTTAACGAAAGTTATTTCAGATGTGACTTCAGAGGTGTCTCGAAATGCGAATATGGAGTTCAACAACATCAAGTCTGATATAAATGTAGACAGTGTTTTAGCCAAGTTAGATCTTCAAGCTCCGGAAAAGATTGATACCCTTAGAAACGGTTTAGAGCAAAATTACCAAAAGTGGGATAGCACTCTTACCAATACGGATATCAATAAAGAGATTGCCTCTGTTCAGAGTAGCATTCAAAAGATCAATGTGAAGGAAATTAAAGATCCTAAGAAAGCAATTGAAGCCATACAGAATGTACAAAAGCTAGCTAAACAAGTTGATTCACTAAGAAATAGAGCCAATCAGATTAAGTCGGAGTTCCAGGAAGACTTTGGAGACACTAAGTTTAGTATTGGTCGCATTGATAATTGGATTGAAGGTGATTACCAACGAGCAATGAATATGGCCAAATTACCTCGCTTGGATGCACAGAATATAGCGCAGTCGTTATTTGGTGAAAACCTGCTAGCCGATTACGCTGGTTATATGGAATATCTCGCCATTGCACGTGAATATAGCAGTAGATTGGCAGGCGATGACAAAGAGAAAATCGAGCGTTACGAAGGGATCGACTACGAATTTACCGACAAGTACGACTGGCCAAAACTGTGGATTCAAAACATTGATGTATCCGGTGAAACAAAAACAGCGATTAAGTTAGCGGGTCAAATTGCTCACATAAGTAGCGACCAGAAAAAAACAAAAGAGCCCATTACCTTTAATCTATCTGGAAGTGATGATGCTAGCCGAAAAATGAGTTTAACGGGTGAGATTAATTATCTGGGTGAAGAACCTGTGGAGTCATTTAATTTTACCTATGATGGTTTCTCTTTAGCGGGGACCAAATTATCCCCCTCTGAGTTACTGCCTTACCCAATGGAACAAGGGGTTGGGGAAGTCTCAGCAAGTTTGCAAATCGTTGATAAGAGAATTGATAGCGAAATTAACTATTCAGCCAAGAATTTGGCGTTTAATTTCGATGCTGTTCCTTCAAATGATAGGATTCAGCAATTAATTAAAGATGCGGTTAGCAGTACCGATCGCATTGATGTTACGGCCTTAGTTGATAACGTGGATGGTCCACTCAAAGTAAGAATCAGGTCGAATATCGATGATTTATTTGTGAATGCTTTGAAGAACACGGTAAGTAAAGAAGTGGATAGAGCCCGTCAAAGAATTGAAGCGGAAGTACGTAAAGAGGTGGAAGGTCGCAAAGAAGATATCATTGCGTTCAAAGAGCAAAAAGAGGCTGAGATTCGAAAAGAGTACGAACAGTTAGAGGCCAGAATTCAGCAAGAACTTCAAAAAGTGGAAGAGAAAAAGGCTGAGCTCGAGAAAAAGAAAAAAGAGCTAGAAGATTCCCTCAAAAATAAGATTAAAGATAAAATCGGTATCGATTGGGAATAGCCGTTTAGCTCAGCTCGTTGAGCTAAACTGAAGGCTGGATATTCGTAAACTGCACGTCTAGTGACATTGACCCATGTATATCATCCGTAATGCTTAACTCAGCTAGCTTTTGCCCAGCTTGGGTTAGTGGTAAGCACACAGCATTCGCACCGGCTTCTTTTAACGCTTGATGCTCCTCATCTCGCATGGTAAGGGCATAGATGTCTTCCACGTATCCATTCTCGCGCAATAACTGTGTTGCTTGAATTTTGGTATCAGGATTTGGGATTGCTAACATGATAGATTTAACACCTGTTAAGTCGATAGTTTCCCAAAGCTCGGAATCTTGGGCATCGCCATAAACCACTCTACGTCTCGCTTTTAAGTTTACTTCGAGGCGAGCAGGATCCACATCCATACCTGTTACTCTATATTCTCGTTGCTTCAGATAGTCGTAGGCAGCTACACCGGCTTGGCCCATTCCAATTATTAAATACTGTGCACCTCCCAAGTTAGCCACTTGTTGCCCTGGATGTTTTACATCGCGTTCGAAGGGTATAAGCTTGTCTTCAAATTTTTTCCAAAGCTGGTTGGCCTGTGCAGCAAATGGAGCATTAATGGTATAAGAAACTGCGGTTAAGAGTGCGAAGACTATTATAATAGAGTCTGGGATGAAGCCTGCAGAAGCAGCAACCATACCCGCAATTAAAGTAAACTCACTGAATGAACTTAAGGTAATGGTAACCATGAATGAGTTACGAGAACGCAGTTTAAATGCGATGAGTAAAAAGAAGAATAAAGCCGCTTTTAATGGAAGAACTAGTAAGAGTGTTCCTGCAAAAATCAGATCGTTTAATTGAGGAAGCCCAGCCAAACCAACTTCGAGGAAGAAGCCTACTAAAAAAGCTTCTTTTAAGCTCCATAGTTTATGGCTGAGTTCATCCGATTGGTCCGTCCCTGAAAGCAATGCTCCTGCAACTAATGCTCCTAATTCAGACGAAAGTCCTAAAACATCAAATAATGAAGCCGTTCCCATGGCTAAGATTAAACCGAATAGTAGTTGGAGATCCTCATGACCACTGGCAGATAATAGTCGGATTAAGACAGGACGCAGGAGTGGTAAGGCGAGTAAAGCAAAGCTCCATACATTCGGCGCGCCACCACCAGTAAGGGCTAGAACAGTGATAGCAACAAGGTCTTGTAGTATCAAAATACCGATAGAAACACGTGCATGGAAAGCCCCGAGTTCGCCTCTAGCCTCTAAGGTTTTTGCCGCTAATACAGTACTGGAAAAACCAAGAAGTACACCAATGATTAGGGCTTCGATTACGGTAAACCCAAAGGCTACCGATATACCCCAAAAAATGGCTGCTGATATGATGAGGTGAATGCTTCCGGCCCCAAAAACTTCGGAGCGCACAATGTTCTTGATTCGAAGATGAAGTCCCACTGTAAAAAGGAGGAAAATAACCCCATAATGACCAATTTGGTGCAATAACCCTTGATCATCTTCAACACCAAAAAAGGAGAGAACCATACCCGCTATCAAATAACCGATAAGCGATGGCAGCTTTAATTGCTTAACCAACATCCCTAAACCATAAGCAAGGCTTAACCAAAGAATCTCCATCAGCGAATTATTTAATAGTTAATAAGTGCCTTATAAAGTAGCACTCAATATCCGATTTATCTCATTAATTTCATCTTCGTTTACTAAATGCCCCATGCCGCTATAAATCTTTTTAGTTACATCGCCATTTAGAGATTGTAACACGACTTCCGTTTCATCAACACGTGCTTTAGGAATATGCGGATCTACATCACTACAGCCTAAAAATATAGGGGTGTTTTGAAGGTCCCCTTCATAACGGTCTATGTTTATGGAGTCGCCTATTAGTCCACCTGAAAGGGCGAATAATCCTCCAAATTTATCAGGGTGGCGAGCAACATACTCTGAGGCTAAACAAGCCCCTTGTGAAAACCCAAGTATGTATATGTGTGTATTAGAAATCCCCTCTTCATTCAGCTCGTTCACAAGATTATGAATGGCTTGTAACCCAGAATTTATACCGGGCTGATTTTGAGCAGGTGGTGCTAAAAAAGAAAATGGATACCATGTGTGTCCCGATGCTTGAGGGGCAACAAAAGCCATATCCTCAGTATGCTTGAAATGCTCGGATAAAGTGACGATGCTCTCAGCCGAAGCCCCTCGGCCATGAATCATAATCATGGCTCGATTTGCTTCTTCTATGTTTGTGCCAGCACGGGCAATGGCTTGTTCTTGATGAGGGCCATCAAAAGGCTCGGAGATGTTTGCTCTAAAGAAACTCATGATTAATCAATATCAAGTTTGGGTAATGTATTCTCGATTAACGCTCTGCGCGGTTCTAACCATGGTGGTAGAATTAGGTGCTCCCCTAAATGTTCTGGGTCTTCATCCACAGCATAGCCAGGACCATCCGTAGCAAGTTCAAATAATGAACCATTAGGCTCTCTGAAATACACAGATTTAAACCAATGTCGGTCGATCACTTCTGTTGGTTGTAGCCCTGCAGTGAGTACTTGCTCTCTCATTTTGGCTAACTCTTCTTCGTCTTTGGCACGAAATGCTACATGATGTACAATTCCTCGTCCACCACGGCCGGGTGCCTCATCAGATTGCTCAATAATAAGTTGACTGCCAATATTGGCATCCGTTTCGAACAAAGTTAAATCGTTATGTGACTGCACTTCTTTGAAGCCTAATACATCTCGGATGATGCCCACGGTTTCGTCTGGGTTGGTATAGTTCAATCGCGTTGAATAAAACCCTTGAATTGCATGTTCGTGAGGAACCGAACTCTCATACGTACTTTCTTTGGCTTTAGCATCCCCGTCAAATATTAGGTCGAGTTCTAGCCCATCTGGGTCTTCAAAACGAATGCCGTCCTTACCGAAAATGGTAACTTCTTTAAACTCATCTACACCAATTGTTGGTAAATACTTTTCCCAATATTCGGCAGATTTTAACGGAACTTGAAAGGCCACATTCACAGCTTCACCCGAACCCGTGCTTCCTTTATGAGCTCTTGGCCAAGGGAAAAACGTTAAGCTTGAACCAGGTTGTGCAGCTTCATTTCCATAAAACAAATGATAGGTAGTTGGATCATCTTGATTCACCGATCTTTTTACCATTCTCATGCCCAATTTATTTACATAAAAGTCGGCATTGGCTTTAGGGTCGCCTGCTAATACGCTAATGTGGTGGAGTCCTTTTTTGTGTGTCATTTTAACCTCATGATTTAATGAAGCGAAAATATACAAAATAGTTTAACATTAAACTAATTATCATCTGAATGTGATTTAAACAAAGATTATTGAACGATAAGTTTGTTAACTTGAATGATGCTTCACATTGCACTTCATTTTATTTGCCCGATTCTTATAGCTTTGGTTTTCTATCGATCTGTATGGAAGAAAGCCAGTTCGTGGATGATTGCTACTATGCTGATAGATCTAGATCATTTGCTAGCATCACCTATTTATGATCCGAATCGATGTTCCATAAATTTCCATCCCCTGCATCAATATGAAATGATTGCGGTGTATGCAGTACTATTTTTGGCTTCAAGCTTTCTGCTGTGGAAGAAGACTAAAGAGAATGGCATCAAGAAAAATAGCCGTTACCTTCAATGGATTAGTTTAGGCTTGCTTATACATATGGCATTAGACGCCAGCGATTGTTGGTTTTAACCATGCGAAAAGGCATCGCTTTATAAAATAATGAATGGTACCTATACACTATATTTATATGTATTTTCGACTCTAAATTTGGGCAAAATCTAAGCATGAATATTTACGCAGTTATTATCCTCTTGGCCATTGCGGTCGATTTTTTTCTAGATCTGATTTCAAACTTCTTAAACTTAAAGTCTTTATCGAAAACCCTTCCCGATGAGTTCGATGGAGTGTATGACGAGGAGACTTATGCAAAGTCGCAAGAATACACAAAGGTTAACACTCGCTTTGGTTTTATAACCGGAGCCTTCGATTTAGCAATCCTGTTGGGATTCTGGTTTAGTGGGGGCTTTAATGTGTTAGACCAATGGGTTAGGGGATTTGGTTTCGGTGAGCTAATTACGGGTTTGTGCTTCATGGGAGTGCTTATGGTGGCTAAAATGATTATTGGATTGCCATTTAGTATTTACTCCACTTTTGTAATTGAAGAGCGATTTGGCTTCAATAAAACTACACCAAAAACTTTCGTTGTTGACCTGCTTAAAGGATTGTTACTAGGAGTATTAATTGGTGGGCCTGTGCTCGCGGCAATTTTAGCCTTTTTTATGTATGCAGGGGACTTAGCATGGCTGTATGCATGGGTCGCTTTAACCTTATTTACGCTTGTAATGCAGTATGTGGCACCAACATGGATTATGCCATTGTTTAATAAGTTCACTCCACTTGAAGAAGGTGAGTTACGCACTGCGATAGAAGAATACACTCAAAAAGTAGACTTCCCACTTCAAGGTCTCTTTGTGATTGATGGCTCTAAACGATCAAGTAAGTCGAACGCATTTTTTACAGGTTTCGGAAAGAATAAAAGAGTGGCGTTGTATGATACCTTGATCGAGAATCACACCACTGAAGAGTTAGTGGCTGTATTGGCCCATGAAATAGGGCATTACAAAAAGAAGCATATCATAAAAGGGATGATTTCTGGAGTACTTCAGTCGGGAGTAATGCTGTTTGTGCTGTCCATCTTTTTGCAAGAACCCGATTTGTTTGAAGCTTTTTATATGGAAGAGATGTCGGTGTATGCAGGTCTCATCTTTTTTGGAATGCTCTATGCGCCTATCAATATGATACTTTCCATTTTTATGCAGATGTCATCTCGTAAGCACGAATATGAGGCCGATGAGTATGCTGCAAAAACAACGGGAAAACCAGAGGATATGATTTCGACCCTAAAGAAATTATCGAAGGATAATTTATCGAATCTGACTCCGCATCCTTTTTATGTATTTTTAAATTATTCGCACCCTCCAGCATTGGAGAGAATCAACGCATTAAGAAAACAGACCTATGCCTAGTTCAAAAAAAAGAATAGAGACAATCGCCATTCATGGATCAATGAACCATGATTCAGCTTCAAAATCTGTGGTTCCAGCAATAGAAGTATCTACCAATTTTGTGCACTCGAAAGAGGGGCATCAAGAAGGTGAATTGCTGTATGCACGCCATGGTAATCCAAATAGAATACAGCTCGAAAAGGTATTAGCTGAATTAGAAGGAGGGGTAGCCGCGGCAGCATTTTCATCTGGTATGGCGGCAATTGGAGTTGTTTTCTTGGCATTAGAATCGGGTTCTCATGTAATTCTACCGGAGGATGTATATCACGGAACGCGAAAGACCATGGTTGAATTTGGCGAGCGTTGGGGATTAGAATACGACTTCGTAGATATGCGCGACCTACAGTTGGTGCAAGATCATATCCGCCCGAACACAAAGCTAATTTATGTTGAAACACCTTCTAACCCACTCATGCATATCACAGATGTGGAGAAAGTGTGCTATGTGGCAAAAGAAATAGGCGCTAAAGTATGTGTAGATAACACTTGGCCAACTCCTTTGAATTTGAACCCGATTGAGTATGGGGCAGATATCGTAATGCATTCAACCACTAAATATCTAGGTGGGCATAGCGACATTTTAGGAGGTGCGTTGATTGTAGCAGAAGAAGACCAGTTTTTTGAGAATGTTCGAAAGATACAATATGGCCAAGGAGCCGTGCCTTCACCTCAAGATTCGTGGCTACTTACAAGAAGCATCCGAAGTTTCCCATACAGAATGAGAGCTCATAATGAGAATGGGGCTAAAGTAGCTGATTATTTAAGCACTCATCCAAAAGTGAAAGAGCTTTACTACCCTGGATTAAAAAATCACCCAGGGCATGATATCGCGCGAGCACAAATGAGAGGCTTTGGAGGGATGATTTCATTTTTATTGGATGGCAATGAAAAAGAAACGCTAAAAGTAGTGGCTTCTTCTAAACTGATTCAGCGAGCTACAAGCCTTGGTGGAGTGGAAAGTTTATGGGAGCACCGGCGCTCAAGTGAAGGAACACTTTCAAATTCACCAGAGAATCTAATTCGTATTAGTGTAGGTCTAGAGCATCCAGATGATATCATTTCAGACATCGATCAAGCGCTCGCCGCTATTAAATGATGAAGGAAAGTGAAATCATTTTAGTGTAAATAGCAGCTGCTGAACTTTTTTTAAAGGGATGGGTTTACTACCGATAAGGTTTAAATCTGTGAAAGCGCTTTTTTAACGACAATTGATCTATCTAAATTTTGAACTAATTGGAATAATTAGGAACTTTGCAGTCCTTTGCGAAAACAGCTAAAACCGCCGTTCAGGCACCAAAACAAAACATTTTATGGCTAAGGTAGAAGTGGTAATGCCCCAAATGGGCGAATCGGTAATGGAAGGAACAGTGATCGAATGGAGTAAATCTGTTGGTGACACTGTAGAAGTAGATGAAACTCTGCTCGAAATTGCTACCGATAAAGTAGACAGTGAAGTACCTTCACCTGAATCAGGCGTACTGGTTGAGATCCTTGTTGAAGAAGGAGACACCATTGAAGTAGGCAAGCCAATTGCTATCATCGAAACAGATGCTGACGCTGCTGGTGATGCAAGCTCTGCTCCTGCACCTGATGCCAAAGAAGAGCCAAAAGAAGAAGCTCCTGCACAAGAGGCTCCAACTCAAGAAGCACCTGCTGCTAGTAATAATGGTGGTGGCGATGAAGGCGAGCGTATCGAAGTGATGATGCCTCAAATGGGTGAGTCGGTTGTTGAAGCCACAGTAATTGGTTGGAATAAATCAGTTGGCGATACCGTAGAGGAAGACGAGACTTTATTGGAAATTTCTACCGACAAAGTAGATAGCGAAGTTCCTTCTCCAGCAGCAGGTACACTCGTTGAGATTTTAGCCGAAGAAAACGACACGATTGAAGTTGGGCAACCGATCGCGATTATCGCAACTGGAAACGCGGCGGCATCTGGAAGTTCATCATCTGCACCAGCACCAAAGAAAGAAGAAAGTGCTGACAATGCTGGAATGACAAA